>JAHLLU010000309.1 GCA_020444005.1 archaeon | reverse complement strand
AACCTGGATAGCAGCCGGAGCACGTCTGATCGGGGGCTGTTGTGGCACCAGTCCCGAACATCTGGCAGCAATTGTATGCTCAATCAAAAAAAATTGAGAACTATTTGCCAATGTATTTGAAAAGTAATTTTATTTGTTATTTCCATAGAAGTTACTAGTTTCATACACAATCTCTACCACCAAACCATCAGATGATAACCCGTAGCTCATCCAGTCTGTCTCCCAACAAGAAATCCTCGATTTGATCTGTAAGGCCAAAGAAGATTGTCTTCAATCAACCTGTCCTTAATTGAACCAATATCCGGCGATGATAGCCATCAGCCAACCGGTCATATATGATTTTGACTCCGAGATTTCCGAATGAGAAGGGTGTACTACAAAGAATTTCCGTCCAGAAATTGGGATCGGAAAATGTATCAAATACCAGGACGAACACCTTACTTCTTATCCTGAAGGTCAAATTAATGTATCAAACAATTGCTGGTACAAATACGCATTCTTGGAACAAGTTGTAATATCTATAATGATCAATCCAGATGACTGGCAAATCACCCAAATCAAACCCTCTCTTCAATATATCTGGGATACCTCATTTTATGCCGAGAACAGTGAATGCTACCCCCATTCCGAAAGGGGGTTAGGTTTTTCGAATACAGCAACTTCTTCCATGCTCCCCTTAATTGGTCAAAGTGTTTTAATTGAGATGAATGTGGTTATGTCCAAAATCATTGAGTTGTTATAGAAGTTTGATAAGTCTCACTTATACTCATTCTTACCTTTATCATATAACAGCATTGAAAGTTCATATCTGAACCTTACCTTAGGATCTTTTAGATCCTCCTCAATCAAAGCATTAATCCGCTCAAGTTGAGAGAGAAGTGAATTTCTTGAAATATGTAAAACGGATGCTGCCTTTTGCGCGTTCATATTATTATCCAGGTAAGCCCTTAATGTATTGATGTACGGTGCTCTTCCGGTAGCATCATGTTCTATTAATTTCGTAAACCCTTCCTGCCAAAGCATAAAGGGTTTTAAATCTCCCACACAATGCTTCAGGATAAAGTCAAGACTGTGATCTGAAAATTGGTAAACAAATTTTTCATCTTTGCTCTCCAACCCACATTCAAGGGCATATTTCGCCTGTGCAAAATAATGGTTTGCTAATAATAAATTCTCAAAACTATCACTTAATCCTACCCGATACCCATAGGATCTGATTTTTTCTTCCAGGGTTGAGATTAATTCAATCCCTTGCTGTTCAACACGAGTTGTGCTGATAATCATAGCTGCTATATTCCCCTCTGTTGGGACATACATTGCTGGTATGACTGTTCCAAGATGGTAAAGGAAATTTCGTACATATTCTTTTTCCGAAGGCCATGGAATTTTTAAAGCCAGACATTGAGCCTTGTGGCCTGGCACCACTCCATAGCTGGTGATCACCTTATCAAACGCCTCGATGTCAACCTTTCTCCCCATGATAACCTCAGACAACATCCGTTCGGTAAGATCTCTCCTTTCGTCAACAGGTATGACAGAACGAAGCATGGCAGTTTGAACGACACTTGCCAAATGAGATAACAGATAACTGTCACATGCACGAAGTTCTCTATGGCTGGCTTGGATGGATAAATTACCGAGAAGATAATCCTCGATGGATAGATTCACAAATAAACGTGGATAATCCTTTGGAATATGCCGGTAATAAGGTTTGTCATCATCCTTCCGAGTACGGACAAGGTCATTCTTCCCATGAATGATCCAAATTTCATCGACCTTCTGATTTGGTTTCGCAAAATCCAGCATCGGTTCCAGACCGACAAATGCCAGAACATAGAAACGTGAATCAATCAGGATTAATGGATTTTCAAAGATTGGCAGGCTTAATCGTAACAGTGCTTCCAAAGGGTCCGACCGGCGTAAGGATTCCATTAAATTTTGATTCCATTGACTGTATTTGGTGAATATCTTAACCGTGACGTTCATTACATTCAGAATCGATTGCGGTTCTGTAAAATAAAGGACGCTGCAACCACAACCTTTTAAATCATCTTCATCGATTTTAGAACAGATGATGAACAGACTTTTTTTATTGGAATTACAATCTCTGGATGGGAGAGTCTCAGAAATATAACAACAATCTTCAACGATCGGCATCCCTTTTTCATATAACAAAGGGGTAATGATCATGCTACAATCGTTATTAATCCCAACCACGTTAGAATCAAATTTGCTTACTAATTCACTGTGGATGATTTCAAAGGTCAGTTTCATGTTACCTCACATCCATTAATATTTAAATTTCAACGGAATGAAAAACTTTAATAATATCTAATTATAGCAATTCATTTTATTCAATTGTGAGATTCCTGAGTTTTGCCGGATACTATAAAACAGCTCACTTATTGAGCATATTTCTCTGCGGTTTCGATCGAATCATACCCGTACTTCTTCACCATATTCAATAAATAAACATCTTCCAAATTCACTCCATTCTCCAGGTACTTCATGATCATTTCTGCGTAAAGGCTTATGGTTTTCGAAGAATAAGTCCGTAATTCACATCTCAGGTAAGTTTCGTAAGAGGTGGTGTAGCGGGTATCACTTGCTGAAAAAATGGGTCTGCTCCTTTTAGCCAGGTTTGGAGATTTTTGAAAGGTCTCTACCTTCCATTGCAAAGCAACCTGGATGATTTTTTCAATGACCTCAAGGACTGCATCACTGACCACTGGCATTCGGTCGGCAATCTTGGCAAATTCTTCAGGGAGTGTGGTTTCCATCATCCTGGCATATTTTTCCGTCATCAGGTTTCTATTAAGAGTTTTAGCGGTCAACAGGTCCTGATAATAACTTTCCAGCAATTCTTCCGGCCATGCTTCTGCCTGACTGCTTCTCATAATATTAAAGGTATTAAAGTCTTCCTGGCACGATGCTTTACCACCGAAATTATTTACCCTGGAAAATTGGTCCCATTCGCTTTCGACCACATTCTTGATCAACTCGTCTTTCATCTCCAACCTTTTTTCCTTATTGCACGTGATTGTTTTTCTCTACTCAGATTGTTGTGCCAGCGAAGCCTGGTATGCTTTCCAACCCGGGCACCAGCCTGTATGCCAGCGCCATATTTTTGACATGATAGAGTTTGGATTAGCTTCTGCTTTTGCTCTCATCGGGCAGGTCTCACAACGGATCGAATTCTTCGTTTTTGAGGAATTTTCAAGTGACATTTTTTCTCCCTTTCAATGAATAAACGCAAATTAGAGTTTGATCGCTCTCATTTCACCACTGATACTCCACAACGTGGCTTCGGCTTCATCAGCATAAAAGATGACGATCCCATCAAGTTCTTTCGAAAGGCTTTTCAGGTTAGGAGCAGAGGCGACAATCGCTTCTTTTGATTCCCTGCCAGTGATAAATTTTGCGACACCATTGATGCGGATCGACTGATACTCTTTGCTAGCCGTTGAAATTTCAAATTTTGGATTTGCCA
>JAHLLU010000246.1 GCA_020444005.1 archaeon | reverse complement strand
GGTACTGTCTGGGCGGTGGAAACGAGCTAACCCTCTACTGCGACTTCAGACTAGCCAGTGATAAGGCAAGATTTAGCCAACCAGAAGTCAACCTCGGTTTGATACCCGGATGGGGAGGCACCTATTTGCTTGGTGAACTCATTGGCAAGACAGCCGCTATGGATATGATTCAGACCGGTAGAAGAATAGACGCTGATGAAGCCAAGAGCCTAGGACTCTTAACCGCAGTTTATCCTGTTGCTGAGTTTGAAGCTAAGGTAGACGAGTTCGTCAAGACTCTGGTAGCTGGTTCTCCTGTTGCACAGAAGGCCATCAAGAAGCTTGTGAACAGAGACACTGAACTAGATGCTGCGCTGAAGGCTGAGGCTGATGAGTTTGAGAAACTTTGGAACTACCGAGACCTGCATGAGGGAATCGCCGCATTCAATGAGCGGCGTAAACCAGAGTTCAAAGGATTTTAAACAGGTTTGAAGGCGAGTACTTTTTCCTCGTTTTCATCAAAGTAGACCGCTTCAACGCGGTCACCAATCTTTATCTTATCGAGTTCTCCGAGGATCATCCCGGTGATCATGGGGCCTTCATCGAGTTTTATGATACCCACCATGTATGGGCTCAGATCTTGGAACCTTGTAAGGGGTACCCTGACAACGGTCATGGTCTTTATCACACCTTTTCCCTCGAAACAGTGCTCTGTTAGAGTGGTTGAACCGCATTTGTTACATATCATTCTTGGTGGTAGCATCATGTTATCGCATTCGCTGCATATGCATCCCAGTAGCTTGGATTCCTTCAACCCTTCCTTGAAACTATACACACTCAACAAATCTACCTCCTATACACCTGCACCGTAACAGTGCCACCCGTAGCTCCAACATTATGCGCCATCCCATACGCCGGATCAGAGACTTGTCTTTCACCTGCTTGACCTCTGAGCTGCTTAAACATCTCAACCACCATACCAGCGCCAGTAGCACCAACCGGATGCCCTTTCGCTTTCAAACCACCATCAGTGTTAATCGGAATATCTCCGCTGAGGCTTGTTCTACCCTCTGACGCAGCTTTTCCGCCCATACCGGGCTCAAAAAAGCCAAGGTCTTCAGTAGCCACTACTTCTGCTATTGTGAAGCAGTCGTGGACGCAGGCGAGGCTGATTTCTTTTGGTTTGATTCCAGCCATCTTGTAAGCTTGTTTGCTTGCGATCTTTGATGCGTTTAGTGATGTTAGTTCTGCTCTGTCATGAAGCGCCATGGTGTCTGATGCCTGTCCGATTCCCGCAACATAGACCGGGGTATCAGTATACTGTTTTGCCACCTTCTCAGAAGCCAAGATGGCTACAGCTGCTCCATCCGAAATAGGGCAGCAGTCGAATAATCGTAGGGGGTCTGCTACCAGGGGGTTTAGGTCTGATTTTAGGAAATCCATGGGGTTGTCGAATTCAAGTCCTTTTCGTTGACCAATCCTGTTGGCGATTTCTAATATTGATTGCTGATACTGTGCCTTAGGGTTTAGCTTACCGTTATCATGATTCTTTATCGCAATATCCGCAAGCTGCTCCCAAGTCGAACCATACCGGTGAAAATGAGCCGCAGCTATCGCAGCATATAATCCGGGGAACGTAAAACCAACAGCAGCCTCATAGCTGACATCAGCCGCCATCGCGAGAGTATCAGTAACTTCACCGGTACCCAACGTTCTCATCTTCTCGACGCCACCCACAAGCACAACATCATAGAGACCAGACGCAATAGCGATTATCCCCATGTTTACCGCTGCACCGCTTGATGCACAGGCAGCTTCAACACGAGTAGCTGGAATGGGGTTGATACCAAGGGCATCAGCCATCATGGCGCAAGTGTGACCTTGATGTTCAAACATATCGCTGCTAAAGTAGCCGAGATAGAGTGCTTCCGAGTCCTTTAGGTTGAACCCGTTGTCGACGCTCCCAGCTGCTTCAAGCGTAGCCTCTACAAACATCTCTCTGCTTTGTTTCTCAGCGTGCGCCTTGTGATGAAACCTAGTCATCCCCGCGCCGATTACTGCTATTTTACGAGAAAGCGACAATATAATCAATAATCGCGTATGTTCGAAATAAATTAAAGCTTGTGACGTTTAAATCATCGACAAAAGACGAATGAATACCCGGGAAAAAACGGCGAAATAGATCATAGAAACAATCCATAGTATATATTATACATTTTGTAAGCTTTGAGGTTAGAAAACGTTAAAAATTGAAACACCAAGCTCCTTTTGGTGTTAAATGTGAGCACAGCTTTCGTGCTGATCAATACAGACTTAGGCGAAGGGAACGAAGTTTTCGATGCCCTGAAAGAGGTCCCAGAAGTAAAGGAAGTCTATGGCGTTTACGGCGTCTACGACTACGTTGTCAGGCTCGAAGCCGACACCATGCAGAACCTCAAAGACACTATCACCGTAAAGATCCGACGCCTAAATCATGTACGATCAACCTTGACCATGATCGTGGTCGAGTAAAAAAGAGGGTTAAAGATACCCATTTTTCTTTAAATATTCTAATACCTTTTCTACGCTCTCATCCACAGACTCTTTTTCAGTATAGACAGTGATCTCTGGATTTGGTGGAGCCTCATATGGGTCGTCTACGCCTGTGAAGTTCTTGATCTCACCTGCGAGGGCTTTCTTGTACATTCCCTTGACGTCACGTTTGATGCACTCCTCAACGCTAGCATCCACATAGACCTCAACATAGCTTCCAATCTCTTCTCTGGTCTGTTGACGTCTTGCGATATATGGTGAGACGAATGTTGCAAGTACTATGACATCGTTGCGTGTGAGTAGCTTTGCTACAAATGTTACCCGTTCGATGTTCATGTCTCGATCTTCTTTACTGAAACCAAGGTCTCTTGTCAAGCCTTTTCTTACGATGTCTCCGTCAAGGCGTTCAACTTTACTGCCTTTCTCTCTGAGCACCGTTGCTAGTTTGTCTGCGATGGTTGTTTTTCCGCTGCATGGTAGCCCGGTGAACCACACTGTTACTCCTTTACTCATACCAACACTCTCTATATAGTATTCCAATACAAGACACCGAGGTGCCTAAAAACTTTACCAAAAACGCATCACATCCCGTAACACGATAAAGAACTGACGGAAGTGACGAGTCTGAATACGCCTAGGTCCTTCACGCTCTCTAATGCTAATAGGCACACTGGCGACCCTTGCGCCCAGCCTCGCTGCCTCAAGCACAAATGTACCACACGTACACTCACCATAAACCTTCATCTCCGCTGCTATCTCTTGTTTAATTGCCCGGAAACCAGTGGCAGCGTCCTTGACTGGTACCCTGAAGCTTGTCAGCCATGTGAGAAACCATTCACTCCAGTAAGGGAAGGATGGACGTGCCCCCATCACCAAGTCAGCCTTGCCATCGAGTATGAGCTGGACTAGTATGGGTATCTCGGTGGGGTCGTGCTGACCGTCGGCGTCAAGCGTTACAATGAGGTCACCTTTTGCTTCA
>JAHLLU010000245.1 GCA_020444005.1 archaeon | reverse complement strand
CCGCCTTGGTTTCATCCGTGATCGCTTTCTCCCACTGGTCAAGCTCAATCACACCCTTGTTATGTTTGACGAACTTGCTTTCAACGCCTTTACGCTGATATCCAGTGACTATAGTAGCCCCCATAGGGTAAGATAGGTCCGAGAGAACGATGTTATCACCCTTCGTAAACGGGATCATACCAAAAGCAGTGTTCACACCAGTGGTCGCATTGGGCACAAAAGCGATCTCCGCCGCCTTTGCACCAATTATCTCAGCGAGCAATCGCTTGCTGTTTGCCTTTACCTCCGCGTAATCCGGGGAATCAGGATTCTGCTTTCCCCGTATGTAATCAGTGTAATCCTTGATGTACTGCTCAATCACTTTGGTTGTAGACTCAGGCACGATTCCCTGAGCGGCGCAGTTGAAATATATCTTGTCCTCAAGGTATGGAAAATCATCCACTGTTCTCAGACTCATAACAATCAAGAAAGACTCAGTGAAACAGGGATTTAGTCTTATCGAGAATCAATCAACATCTATGTCTGCAACAGAGTCAACGACAAACTCAGTATACTCCGAGACATCAGGCTCCCTTGAGACAATCACAACCCCCGCACACCCAGCTCTTGTAGACGCCACTGCATCAACAAACTCATCACCCACATAAACACAATCACCGGGATCAACGCCAAGCCTACTACAAGCCTCGATGATCATATCCGGCATAGGCTTTCCCTCCGTTACCTCATCTGCCCCCACGTAGACATCAAACAAACCATCAACATTGATAGCTTCCATCAACTCTCTCGCGGTTTTACCGCTACCATTAGTCGCTATCCCGAGTTTACAGCTGGCTTTCCTCATTTCTTTTAGTGATTCCTCGGTGCCCGGGATCAACTTAACCTTAAACTCGGTACTTTGTACAGCATCAGCCTCTGCATACGCCTGTGTTGCCAGTTCCTTTGCATGGAACCAGTTCATGCCATCAAGCCAAATCGCGGTAGTTGCTACCGTCAGGTCTTCTTTCCTTGGTGCTTTTGATAGTGGCCCATTATCATCGACGTTGAATGACTCAAGCTCTACTCCTGATAGCTCTGCCCATCGCCGTGCTGCGGGTTCACCGGCTATTCTCTTTATGGCACTATACCGTGCTTTGGCTAGCGCTATGCTCCTGAAATTTTTATCTACGAGGGTTCCATCCAAGTCAAACAATACAAGACTGCAACTGATCCTTTGCTTATTGATTTTTATCTGTGGCACCGCTGGGTCCTCTTCCTCTTTTGGGGTTTCTATAGGTAAATAGTTTGGGCGCATGGTGTCCACGTTTAAATATAGAGCAGAATAGTATGCCGTATGGCTGGGGTCTGGGATATCTTATACTCGTTAGGATTGATAGCCACTGGGCTCCTATTCGGATACCTCTACCGCAATGTATGTCCCCACGGCATAGCCCAAACAGAGGCAGAGATCAACAAACTCAGACTAAGACTCCAAGCAACCGCCCTCCTATACGTTAACCCTGTTGCCTTCGGCGGAGCCATCTGGGCGCTAAACATCAGTGACATCAGAATAATCGCACTCCCATTCTTAGGATCCTTGGCAGTAACACTAGGCGGGGTCCTTGCTTTGATATCCGCGCGGTTCATGAATCTTGATAGAAAACAAACAGGAGTAATGGTTGTCTGTGGAAGCTTCACAAACATTGGAAGTATTGGTTCCCTTGTGACCTACATTTTGCTGGGTGAGATAGGTGTAGCTTTGATGCCTTTCTACAAGCTTTTTGAGACTTTCCTCTACTATGGCGTCGGTTTCCCATACGCCAAATCCATGAGTAGTCAAACACAGGGAACAGAAACAATGGTCCAGCGAATCAAAACAGTGCTAACAGACCGCTTCGTAGCAGTAGCCATGACTAGTATGGCTTTAGGGCTTGGACTAAACCTCCTTGGAGTGCCGAGACCTAGCTTCTACTCTGCATTGAACAGCGTATTGATACCTCTTGGCACCTTGTTGCTTCTCTCATCAATTGGAATGGCTCTAAGATTCGGCAAGATGAGGGGATACATCAAAGAGGCTGGTGTTATCTCATTGATCAAATTCATTCTAGTACCGAGCAGTGTTTATCTGCTTGGTTCCGCGTTGGGTTTGGGGCAGGTTGATGGTGGATTACCTTTGAAGGTATCAGTGATACTAGCTTCAATGCCTGTTGCTTTCACGGCTTTGGTTCCCCCAACCCTGTATGATCTTGATGTTGATCTCGCGAATACTGCTTGGTTTGTAACCACAGGGCTGCTCCTTCTGGTGGTGCCCGCCCTCTGGTTACTACTGGTATAATTACTCTATAGCGACTAGTTGCATCTCACATAGTTCCCTATAGAGGCTGCTGTTTTCTAGGAGCCACTCATGGTTGCCCTCGGCCTCAATACGTCCTTTGTTTAGCACAATTATCCTGTCCATATCCCTGACGGTTGAGACCCTGTGCGTCACAAGTATTACTGTCCTATTCATCATCTCTTTTCGTAGGGTTTCTTGGATTCTTGCCTCTGTATATGGGTCAACGCTACTGGTCGCCTCGTCGAACACAAGTATTCTTGGATTCGCGATGATGGCTCTGGCTAAACAGACAAGCTGTCTCTGGCCATAGCTGAGGTTGGCGCCTCTTTCATTAAGAACAGTCTTGTATCCCCCTTCTAGCTCCATAATAGCGCCGTGGATGCCCACATATTCTGCGACTCGTTTCATCTCATCATCTGTGACATCTGGTCTACCAAACTTCAGGTTGTACTCCACTGTTCCATTAAACAAGAACGGCTCCTGAAGCACAATTGAGACCCCTTTTCTTAGAGAGGAAAACGCGATATTCTTCAGGTTGAGTCCATCGATCTTGACATCCCCCTCTACTGGGTCATAGAAACGTCCAAGAAGATTGATTATAGTGGATTTCCCTGAACCTGTTGGACCGAAAATAGCTATTTTTTCACCTGGTTCTATCTTCAAGTTTATGTTTTCTAGGACTAGTTGATTGGGCTGATAGCTGAAACTCACATCATTAAACTCAATGGCTCCCTTCATATCTAAGACAACAGGGTTTTTGCTCTCCATTACCTCTGGGTCCTGATCTAGTATTGTGAATATTCTTTCTGCTCCTGCGAGAGCGCTCTGTATCTCCCCGTACATCATGGCTAGATTCTGGATTGGTGTGAAGAAGGTTTCAGCATAGTTGCTGAATGCAACAAGGTCACCTATGGTGTGGGTGGATAATAGAACCTTAACGCCTCCAAGATACCATATGGCTGCAGTCATAATGCTTCCAAGCACAGTGGCAACGCTGCTATATGCAACGGAGATGGTCTCTGCTCTTATCTGGGTCTGCATGTTCTGCTTATTCACCTCATCAAACTCGATTAGGCTACGATCCTCTTGTACAAGTGATTTGGTGAGCTTTGCGCCGTACATCAAATCCTGTACCTTTCCAGTAAGTTGGGCAACGTTTCTTCTCGCGGTTCTCCAA
>JAHLLU010000311.1 GCA_020444005.1 archaeon | reverse complement strand
TTCATGTTTTACGATTCATGCAGTAAATCATGATTTGAAAATTTCGCCTGCGAAGGCTATCCCAACAAACGAAAAATACCGGGCAACCGTCAACAATTGACCAAGCCGGGAAATGAGGAAAACTATGAATAAAAAATGGTACACCATACTTTTGATAGGCGCACTATTCGTGGCCTTGTTAGCCAGCTGCGGAAGCAGCAGCACAGCTCAAACAACGAACACCAGCACAGTTACCGAAGCGACCACAGCAACAACCCAAAATGACAGCACAGACGATACATCGGACAGCGTCGCGGTGACTTACGAACAGGAAACCACGTCAACTACGGTGGACGAAAGTGCTGAGGCGACGGCATATACCGTCCTGAGCAGCACCATCAATTTATCAGACTACGAAGCCAATTCAGTCGTGATCATTGATGCAACCGGAGAATATGTTCTCAGCGGCACCTTATCGAACGGTCAGGTTGTCGTCAATGTTGGCGATGATGATGAAGTCCAATTGGTGCTGAACAACGCATCCATTACTAATAACAGCGGGAGCGCGATTTTGGTCCAAAATGCCGGAAAAGTAACCATCACCCTGGCGGATGGCACCAATAATTCCGTCGCAGATGGCAGCACCTATACCGATCTGGATGAGAGCGGCGAGCCGGATGCGGCAATTTTTTCCCACGATGACCTCACCATCACCGGCAGCGGATCTCTAACCGTGACCGCCAATTATTCAAGAGGGATCGAAAGCCGTGACGACCTCAAGATCACCGGCGGCACGATCACACTCACCGCTGTGGATACTGGTCTGTTTGGCAATAATTCGTTGGAATTTGAGAATGCCACAGTCGTGATTACATCCGGCGGCGATGCCCTCCACAGCGACGTAGACATCCTGATTGAAAGCGGCGCTCTGACACTCAACAGTGGGGACGATGCCATGCATGCTGACGCCACCCTCACGATCAATGCCGGGACGATTGACATTCAAAGCAGTTACGAAGGTCTGGAAGCCACCGATGTCGTCGTCAATGGCGGAACCATCAATATCGTCTCCAGTGACGATGGGATCAACGGTGCCGGTGGGAACGACAGCAGCGTTCACCGGTGGCACCGTGAGAATTCTGGAAACGAACGGCACCTACACTGAAGTGACTGCCTCCAGTATTTCCAATCAAAACCACGGCAGACCGTAAAAATAACAGGCATAGAACCAATCTTATTCACTAAATGCAAACAAGGGCTGATGACTCAGCCCTTGTTTCTCGTTTACTTCATCCCAGCAGACTACTTCACAATCCCGCCCTCGGTCAGTTTGCGCAGGTCGCTGAGGGCCGCTTCGATCTCCTCCACGCGCACCGGACGGTCATCGTGGACATGGGTCAGTGCACCCGCCTGGGCTTTTTCCACAGCCACATCTCGCACCCGCAAACCCTTCGCCAGCGCCTCTTTGACCAGGGCGGCTCCGGCCTGGTAGCCGATCACCGGATTTAGCGCTGTGACTACGATGGCGTTCTTCTCCAGCCAGGCTTCCGCCTGCGGGGCATTGGCTTTCAATCCCAGCACGGCCTTCTCGGTGAAGGCTTTCAGCGCCCCGATAATCACCTGCATCATCTCGAACAAGTTATGTGCAATGATCGGCATCATCACGTTCAGCTCCAATTGCCCGGCCTGCACAGCCAGTGCCACGGTGGTATCGTCCCCGATCACATGGAACATTGCCATATTGGTCATTTCGGCCAACACCGGGTTGACCTTCCCTGGCATGATGCTCGAACCCGGCTGGACGGCCGGTAAATGGATCTCGTTCAGCCCGGTTGCCGGGCCGGAAGACAGCAGCCGGAAATCATTGGCTATCCGAGTCATCGTCAACGCCAGGGTGCGCAACGAAGCCGAAAAATCGGACATATCGGCCATCGACTGCATGCTCTCGAAGAGATTATCCGATTCGGTCACCTCAAACCCGGCCAACTTACGGATCGTCTGCACCATCCGAGCATGATATTCCGGGTGAGCGTTGAGACCGCTCCCCGTGGCCGTCCCGCCGATACCCAGACGCCGCAGCCCTTCCGCAGCCCGGCGGATGCGTTCACCATCCCGGCGCACGGCTTTGGCATACGCCCCAAACTCCTGCCCCAGACGCACAGGCACGGCATCTTGCAAGTGGGTGCGCCCAGATTTGACAATCGGGTCAAATTCCCTGGCTTTCTCATCCAGGGCATCCGCCAGACCGTCCACCACAGCGAGCAGCTCTTCCAGCCGCCATAATGCGCCCAGGCGGATCGCCGTCGGGATGGTGTCGTTGGTGGACTGGGCCATATTGACATCATCATTGGGATGCACGCGGTATTCGCCTAACACCCCGCCCAAAATCTGCGTGGCCCGATTGGCAATCACCTCGTTGGTGTTCATATTATGGCTGGTACCTGCCCCGGCCTGAAAAGGATCGACCACGAAGTTGGCATGCCACTGCCCGGCGAGGATCTCGTCTGCTGCCTGGATGATGGCATCAGCCCGTTCAGGGTCCAGCAGCCCCAGGTCCCGGTTGACCTCAGCCGCCGCTCGTTTGACCATCACCATCGACCAGATGAACGCCGGCCAGGGCTTCAACCCGGAATCTTTATCTTATTTGTATTCTACTTTATAGAGTTCCCCAGAGAGCCGTTTTTTACTAAATTCAGTCAAGACCGCTGGCTGAAAGCCTTTGTCACTAGCGGCACCTCAAGTTGTCGTTTTCACTTCGTTCAAGCATATTGCATATTTTCACTCTTTACCTCTGCGCGTTCTCTCCTATTCCTGGATGCCCGCCTGCGCGGGCATGACACATTCTTTCCTACTTCGTGTCTTTCCCGCATGTTTCAAGCGGGAAACCACTTTTTTGCTCCTGCGTTCCCCTTTTAGTCCCCTCTTTTTCTTCTACCCTTCTTATCTCCATTCTTCCGCTATAAGCCTTCAGCTTCCACCAGCATTGCCTACCGGTAGAACCGGCGTTTTTCTGTTTCGGACCTGCGGCCCTCAACTCCCTAAAGGGTTATAAAAACAGGCATCCATTTTTGAATGCCTGCTTATCACAAACCTTATTCTGAAAAGCGCCGGGCAGATCTGGCCTGTGCTTTGGCCTGTTCTACCTCCCTGTCTTTGGGTGGTGCAGCGGTTTCCAGCGAATCCAGCAGCACTTGCGTGGCCGCAGCAACAGCCTCTACCGCGATGTGGAAAGCCGCCGCGTTGACCTGGGAAGGTTGGCGATATCCGCTGACCTTGCGCACATACTGGAGTGCGGCATCCCGGATCTCTTCTGACGTGGCGGGTGGTTCATAGTTATACAGCGTTTTGATATTCCGGCACATCCTAACCTCCCGCCAGTGCACCGATGATGCGTACCGGCTCAACCCCTGAAAGAATTTTTTCCGGCAGTGGGGTTTCCGGCGGGTAAAGTGACCAATCCTCACCACAGACGAAGAAGCGCACAAAATCCCGCCGCTGTTTGGAAATATAATGAC
>JAHLLU010000244.1 GCA_020444005.1 archaeon | reverse complement strand
AAGCCGACCTCGCCTTGACGTTCCATAAACCAAAGATGGGATACAAGCATAACCCAAAAGCCACAAAGGAGTTGATCCCCACAAGCATCGGTATCCCACCAGAGGCAGAGCACTATATCGGACCCGGTGATGTCTGGATGCTTCACCAGTATAGACAACCAGACAGTCACAAGGGAATGTGGGGAACACTTCTCATGGTAGGAGGAAGCGAGACATACTCAGGAGCCCCTACCCTAACATCTCTTGCAGCCTACAGGATGGGACTCGACCTAGTCTATACAGCCGTACCAGAAACCGCTGCAACAGCTGTAGCCTCAGCAAGCCCAAGCATGATTACAATCAAGCTCCGAGGCGAGAGACTCACCCCTGATAACATCAAACAACTGGATAAAACACTTGACAAGGTATCAGCGGTAGCTATTGGACCTGGTTTAGGAGTAGCCCCTGAGACTGTTGATGCAGTTTCTAAGCTAGTTGAGATGGTTGGGCAGCGAAAACTCCCCTTGGTTTTGGACGCTGATGGTTTGAAAGCATATGCAGAGAACCCAACGAAACTCAAAACACCTGCAGTATTCACACCCCACAGTAGAGAATTCAAGCTATTAACCGGGAAAAAAGCCGAGGGAACACATCTAGAAAAAGGATTAACAGTCAAGAAAGAGGCTGAGCGTCTCGGCTCAGTGATTTTACTTAAAGGAAACGTAGATGTCATCAGCGATGGAAAATATACTCGCTATAACTGGTCAGGTAACCCCGGGATGACCGTGGGAGGAACCGGTGATGTACTAACTGGAATAGTCGGAGCCTATCTAGCACAAGGCGCTGATCCCTTCTATGCGGCAGGGGCAGCGGCTTTCATCAATGGAAAAGCGGGGGACCTAATAAAGGACGAAATAGGTTACCATTTGTTACCTGAAGATTTGATTGAAAAGATACCGTCTGTGGTTGAGGATTGTATCAGCCACAGGGTCTAAGGAAGTAGAGGCTGGAGATTTTTATCCATCAAATCAGCTACACGGTCCATTGGTAGCTTTAAGTCGTCATGGGTTGCGTACCTGTTGATGTTCATCAGCATATCAACGTAAGGACGCTGTCTTACACCCGGATAATCGGTTCCAAAGATCATCTTATGGAGAACACCCATGTTCAAAGCGGTAAGCAAGTCTTTCCAAAGCATGAACAGGAAACTTGGATGATTCACATCACCATACGGCCAACTGATGTCACAGTACACGTTCTTGTGTTTACGAGCGACGTAGATGGTCTCGTCTACTCTAGGGTATCCGATATGGGCTAACACGATTTTTAGATCGGGGAAGCATTCAGCAACTACATCAATCTGTGCAGGGTCATTGTGGTACAGATAATCATAGGGTACTGGCATGCCTGCGTGATGGAACATTATTGGCATCCCAAGCTCAGACGCGACCTCATAGACCTTGAATGCGTGAGTATCATCGGGCTTGTAGCCGTCACTACATGGATACAGTTTCAAGCCGTGGAGTCCTAGTTCCTCACGTTGCATACGTGCTTCCTCATCGGTTCCGTTTTGAATCGGATTGACATAGCCGAAGCCGATGAACCTGTCTGGTGCTCGCTTGCAGAAATCTGCTACTTGTTGTGGTGTGGTGCGTTTGTCGCTTAGGACCACGGCTTTATCTATTCCCGCTTCTTCGAGGTCGGCTATGAACTCTTCTTTTGAGACGCTGATGATGGTTGGGTTAGCTGGGTCACTGTACTCGGTTATGCTGATGTGACAGTGGTAGTCTACCTTGGGTATTCCACGGTTCTCAAGGCTATGTTGCCTAGTGAGCATTGCTGTATCTATAGCAGTCAAGGTGTTTCAAAGAAAAGAGATGTGTTTTGCGGTTAAATATTATCGCCTAACAGGCAATAATTTATGGGCAAATCTACGCCCAGATTTACTGATAAACGCCTCAGCATATTTTACGCCGCATTGTCGCCCATATTCCCTGAACCTATGCATGTAATTCTCAAGAACTCTGTCTAGATAGTCACCTTGCTCATCTTGTGGTTTACCCCAGTCTTGCCATTGTGATCTATGTTTTCTGAAGCTCTCAATTTTCTGATCCATATAGTCTGTCACATCAATATAGACGTCGGGTCCCTGTTTCGTCATGGGGGAACCAAAGAAGAATATCTCAGGCTCAGGACGATGAGCAGGAAAATCAGTCACATGCAAAGGTAGGCTTGCCTTGAGACTTGCGTCACTAGCTGCTTGTCCTACTCTTCTATGGTCATCACGCCAGACAAGTGGGTGAAAAGTGAGTACAATATCGGGTTTGAGTTCACGATAAACATCAACGAGGGCTTCACGTAGTTCATCGCCATCAGGTACACTAGCATCCTCATAGTCTAGGAAACGTACATCTGCTCCAAGCACCTTCGCTGCTTCTTGCATCTCCTTTGTCCTGAGCTTTTCAAGCTCTGGTGTAGGTATGTCCCAGTGTCCTTTTCCGCCACGAGTAGCATGAACTATGGTTGCCTTGTGCCCATTGGCGACATATTTCGCTATGGTTCCACTTGCAAAGGTCTCATCATCCGGGTGGGCTCCAATGAATACTAGATGCATTATTCCACCTCAAACTGGGGTAAAAGGTCTCTATGAACCTTCAGCAACTCATCGAAGGCTGCAAGAGCTTTCTCTTGGTCATTCACCACTGGATCAACTAGCAACGCTTGTTTCCCTTTCTCAAGTTCCCCGGAGACCCCTGATTCTACTACAAGGCTCTGGACCATGATCTGGATATTGCATAGGGCTGCGAGTCCTTCAGGCATTTCTCCTACCTGTATGGGTCGTATTCCGCCCTTGTTGATGATTGCGGGGGTCTCTACTATGGCGTCTTGAATCAGATTTGGTATCTGTCCATCATTTGGGAGATTGACCTGTAGCTCAAGATGATTTGTATTTGAGATCAAACCAGCGATGATATGCATGGCTCGCTCTCCTGAGAGCTTGCCTTTGATGTTCAACGGCTCCTCTCCAGTTATCAGTCGATTGATGCGCTCCCAGTTTGCTTGTCCCTCGTCATCGCAGCGGTTTATCCAGTTTAATCCACGTGCCTTGTCTGGGGTTACCTCCCATGAATAAGCGAGGTATTCTCCTAAGTGATTATCATCGGTTGAAGGGTAGAGCCCAAACTGTCTGTACATGGCTCTGCAGAGGGGCTGGAAACCTTTCGCTTTCTTTAGTGCTTCATCCAGCATCGGGTATGCGTCTGTTCCATCCTTCAACCGTAGCTCCTTGTACCAGCTGAAATGGTTTAGTCCACAGGAGACAGCATCTATGATGGCTGTGGGTACCCCCATCATGGGCGCTAATCGTTGTAGCTGGTGTTCTACCTCATGACACAGCCCCACGGTTTTGATGTCCGTATATCGGTTTATCGCCATACAGAGGCGGGGTACAGGATTCGTATAATTGAGTAGCCAAGCGTCTGGACATACCTCCTCCATGGTATACGCGATGTCCAGTACGGGGGG
>JAHLLU010000243.1 GCA_020444005.1 archaeon | reverse complement strand
GCTAAAGATGCCTATTGATGATCCTATGAAGTTTGTACCCAGCATAGCCAGCAAGCTCAAACTAAAAAGAGATACCGAGCAAATGGCGGTACGAATATTGATGAAAGCAAAGAAGGGAAATGGGCTTAGCGGTAAGGATCCAAGGGGTCTTGCGGCAGCTTCTCTCTACATGGCTTGTATCCGGAATGATGATAGGCGTATTCAGAAGGAGGTTGCTGATGCAGCTGGAACCACTGAGGTTACTCTAAGGAATAGGCTTAGGGGCTTGGAGCAGATAATTGGGGAGATTGATGTATTGGAACAAGCCTCAAAGATCGTTAAAGAGTCTTAACTTTCTTAAATAACGGACTTATAGAATACTTATCGAGTTGATATTATGAAGAAATTACCAGGCCTAGATGAGGCTTTCAAGAAAGCAAAGGTAGTTTTCATGACTACCTTCAATGGAGACAAGGAAAGAACCAGACAAATGACTAACTACAATGATGAATTGGATGAGCAAATCTGGTTCCCTACAGAGAAAGACACCAGAAAAGTCAAAGATATCAAGAAAAATAACAAAGTTCTAATCACTTTCCCGGCGGGGAAAAAGGGAGAATACTTTGAGGTAACTGGTGAGGCAAGCTTTGCTTCAGATGATGAGGTCTTGCAGAAGTGGGAGTGGTGGTGGCTTTATTGGCATCCAGCTCAGAAGGATCGTTTCTGGTTCCCACGTGAAAAAGATGAGCGAAGAGTGATCATCAACATAAAGCCCACAGAGGCACGATTAGTAAAAAGATGACCCTTTTTTCCTTTAATAGGATACATTTTTCCTTGTTTTATATCAATAAATCATTACAAGTAAATAGTATAGACAGAAGCTTTTATTGAGGACATCGAGGAATTAGGAGAGATTGGGGATGCGCGAATTTACCGCCGAGATAGATGAAGATCTATACAATTACTTAGATTTCCTTGAGCGCACACGATTCATAAAAAACAAGAACGAGGCACTCCATAAGGCACTACTCTTATTCAAAAAACTCTCAATGCATGACTGGCTTCCTGATATTTACCGAATCGGCGAACACCGCGTCATAATCATGGATCGAGGCATGCTCCTAGATCTTTTCGAGTCTCTATCAGAAGTAGAAATTTACCGCGCGGGAAGTACCACCGCCCTTAAACGCAAGGTAATCAAACCAGAGTTCAGAGACATCAACCTTACTCACAAAGGTAACTGGCCCTTGGTACTTAATGAGCTACAGAACCTCGGATGGGGTAACTTTGAACGAATAGAAGACGAGATAAAGGTTGAAAATACAGCTGTACCCGCTGCATATCTTCGTGGATACTTGGAGACTATGTTTAAGGTAAATTTAGAGGAGCATCACACCAACATCGATGACTTGGTGATATTCAGGGTAACCTCACAAAAGCGTGACACTTGGCTTTAGAGTCCTGTCCACGGGCATCTCTTGTAAGGACCTATCACTATAGTTACAACTGTACCCAGTATTCCTTCAAGCGCTAACTCACGCTCAAGAAAACTGTTAAGGTCTTCCATTTGCTCGAAAATAACCTCTATCAATAGGTCTACGTCTCCGCTTGTTCTGTAGAGTACATGTACATCAGGATTTTTCTCTATAACGCTGACGATTTCTGAGATTTTCGCTGGCTGAACTTTTAATCCAATGAATGCCTTGATTGCTCTTCCCAGTTTGTGGTAGTCCATTATTATTGTGAATTTTTTGATTATGCCTTCCTTTTGGAGTTTGTCGATTCTGTTTTTTACTGTGGCTTCACTGACATCTGCTTGTTCCGCTATGTATTTGTATGTACATCGTGCGTCTTCTGTGAGACATCTTACAATCTTGAGATCAAGGATATCCATAGACATATGTGTTCATTATCTACGTAGAAAAGGAGGTTTTTAAGTTTTCTTCAGATTGATTATGGTTTTCTTTAATTTTATTTGTGTTTTTTTTAATGTGATTAAAGATATTTTCTGACCATTCCAAAGTATACATATTTATGTAAATTTATGAAGATATTTTATCCATTTTTACATTTTTAAGACAAACCCCATTTTTTTTCTTTAAAGAAAATACAGGAAAACTAAGCATAAGTTAAAGAAACTCATAATAAATGGCGCTTTTTTCCATTTTTCTTAATGGGAGCTGATATATCTTGTATTGATGGTATATACAATCGTGCCTAAAATGGAAGCAATAAACAAAATCCCCGTATCCCTATACAAAAGCCTGTCAGACAAAATGGTCTCCGTAATCCTCGATTCTGATGATCGCGATGCGATATCAACCGAAGAAACGAAGAAGATAATCTATCTATGGAGACAGGATCAACTTGCCTCTCCCACTGGAATCGAGACACTGCTGCATGCAGGAGTAAAAGTTGATCAGGCCGCAGTAGAGAAGATATTGGATGATCTAGGGCTCAACGAAGTAGCGATCGCTGTAAAAGCCTTCTAATATTTATACTCTTTTTGGTCTATGTGTTTGAGGCGTGAATAATGGTCATAAGTTATACTTTAGCTAGGGTGAAACCTGCGCAAGATCTGGTTGTATATGAGATCGTGAAAGACCTACCATCTGTTAAAGAAGTCATTACCACCTATGGTGAATTCGATTTAATCATAAAAATAGAAGTTGACTCCCTAGCAGCTTTGGACGATTTTGTGTTCAATAAGCTAAGAGTAATAGATGGAATAGATTCAACGACTACGCTGATTAGTGCAAACTTCCCGACGAAATGAGGTGTTTGATTTGAAGTACCCATCTATTGTCTCTGATGTTATGAAGGATATCATCTCAATTGAGGCAGATGAGTTCGTTTCTGAGGCAGCTCAAGTCATGATAGATAACAAGATTGGTAGCATAATAATAACTGAGAATGGAGAACCAAGGGGAATCATAACCCGTTCAGACATGATTAAAAGAGTGATAGTTGCACACAAGGACCCACGCAAAACCACAGCGGGCTCAGTGATGTCCACGCCTTTAATCAGTATAGAAGCATGTACACCCATACTTGACGTAATGCGATACATCCGTGACCATGATATCAATCAAGTTCTGCTTTCTAGCGATTCAAAATATGTAGGCATTGTATCCGAGGGCGACCTAGTGCGGGCAGTAACTGTGAGTTCACTTACACAGTTCAGTTCACTGTTACGCAGACCATAACACAGCCGAAAAAAGGAACCTTTTTCCTTTTACAACCCATCTTAGCCTCGACATGAGTGATGAGAAACTTAGCCTAGCTGATATTCTTCACAAGAACCGGAGCTTTGTCTTAGCTATGCTTGGGGTGCCTGTGTTTGGTATGGCTATTGCAGCTGGTTTAATCGAAAAGCTCGCCAAGAAGAAGCCAAAGGAAAAAGAGGAAACCTCAGAACGAGTGCCTGTTGACCCTATGGTTGTTGACTCTAGTGAGGTGCTTACTCCAGAAGAGAAGCGTGTTCTTCCTGTAGAGGATGAATGAGAAAATATTACTCATGCCCCTATGA
>JAHLLU010000242.1 GCA_020444005.1 archaeon | reverse complement strand
TAGACGAGATTATTCAGGCTGTTAAATGGATTGAACCCAGCTTTGGAGGAATAAACCTTGAAGACTTCAGTAAACCCAAATGCTTCGAGATACTAGACAGGCTCAGGGCAGAGATGCCTATTCCAGTCTGGCACGATGACCAACAGGGAACAGCCGCAGTAATCTTAGCGGGAACTATTAACGCGTTAAAGTTCGTCGGAAAGAAGATGGATGAAGCTAAGTTCACTATTGTTGGAACAGGTTCAGCTAACACAAGAACTTTTTATGTTTTGAAGGCGGCTGGAGTTGACCCAAAGAACATCATTATGGTGGACAGCACGGGTTGTATAGGATCTCATCGTGAAGAACTGGAAGGAACTTACAAGTGGCCAATCGCCAAAGAGACCAACCCAGATAACATTGACGGAGGTATAAAGGAAGCTGCAAAAGGAAGTGATATACTTATCGCAGCTAGCAAGCCTGGTCCGGGTACGATTAAGAAAGAAGACATCAAAGTGATGGCAGACGATTCCATTGTCTTTGCATGCGCTAACCCCGTGCCAGAGATTTGGCCATGGGAAGCAGAAAAAGCAGGAGCAAAGGTTATTGCAACTGGTAGAAGCGACTTCTCCAACCAGGTAAATAACAGCTTGGTGTTCCCAGCTATATTCCGAGGAGCACTTGATGTACGAGCCAAGACCATCAGTGATGAAATGTGCATTGCATCAGCAACTGCATTAGCGAAATTTGCAGAGGATAAAGGACTAACCAAGGACTATATCATCCCAAGTATGGATGAATGGGAGATCTATCCTCTACAGGCAGCTGAGACGGGTATGAAAGCACAGGAGCAAGGCTTAGCTAGAATCAAGATGAGTCGAGATGAATTATTTGATCGCGCGGATACCATCATCAGAAGAACACAGAACATTGTGAAGCTCTTGATGGAGCAAGGTTATATTCAGGCTCCACCTAAACACCTTGCTTAATTTTTTATTTTCTCGTTAAATCTATATGTTCTCCGGTTTTTTGTACGATGATTAACATTGAAAATTGGTATGTTTACTTTTGGTTACCAGCGTCTATCTTTGGAGCAGGCGTTCAAGGATGCACATCGGTTTGGTTATGATGGCATCGAGATTTGGGGTGGACGTCCCCACGCCTATCCTTTTGATTTGAAAAAGAATGGAGTAGACGAGATCAAGAAACTGTCAAGCAAATACAAGGTCCCCATTATAGGGTATACTCCTGAGATGAACATGTATCCCTACAACATGATGATTGGAACAGAGGATATGCGCCGAGAAAGTGTGGAATATATCAAACTATCCCTTGAGTTAGCTAAAGAAATGGGTGCAGGGTTCGTCTTGATCTCCGCTGGACATGCAGGTTATGAAACACCAAGAAGAGAGTACTGGCGTCGTCTCATCAAGAACCTTAAAGAAATCGCGATACACGCTGAAAAAGTAGGCATAGATGTCGCTTTAGAACCATTGACACATTATGAGAGTAATGTTATAGTCACATGTAATGACCTAGTTCAGGCACTAGATGAGGTAGATTCACCGAGAATGCTAGGCATGTGTGACATAGTACCTCCGTTCTGTAACCGTGAACCAATAATGACATACTTTACAAAACTCGGAGATCGTATGCGTCACATGCATATCATTGATGGTGACGGTGAATCAGACAGCCACATGATGCCCGGAGACGGAAAAATACCGTTAAAACAGTTATTAAATGAAATAAAAGCAACTAGCTATGATGGATACTGTACGATAGAGCTTGTATCAGCATACATTAATGAGCCATCTCTTGGAGCAGCCTTAGCTATGAGCAGGATAACAAAATTATTGGAAGACTGATCCCTTCCATTTATCAATATTAATGGCTTCGTAAAGGAAAATCTATTTAGGGTACCCCAGTATCAAAGCGTCTAGAACAGGTGTATAAGATGCCATATTGTACAGAGTGTGGGGGAAACCTCAAATGGGACCCAAAGCTTCGCCAGTACAGTTGCCAGAGCTGTGGACTAACATATACAGAGGCGCAGCTCAGCCGCGCATTGGATAAACTTTACACAAAGGATGACGATGAGGACGAGAAAAAGCGACAGCGAAACCAAGACTATTTGGATTGGTGGACTAGCAGTAAGAAAAAGCGTTAATAATCATTTATTTCAATACTTACAGTAATTACTGATTCATTTTTAGTAATTTCTAACATGTTTAAAGTTTAATACCACGTATGATAATTACCTATATGATAACCAACTGGTGTTCATATGGTATTTCCTATTGAATCTGAAGATAGAACAATGCGAAATCTTCTGATGCTATGTCAGGACAACGCAAGGCTTATTGTCGAGGCATTCAGAAAAATTTTAGCAATTACTGACGCTCTAGTAAAGAAGGAGGGAATAGCAGCGGGTTATACCGATGATATTCAATCCATCATGAAAGAATCAAGCGATATCAAAGCAACCCTGATAAAAGAACTCCACGAGATAGGCGGAGTACTGGTTAGCCGAGAAGACTTCTTCAGACTGATAAGCAGTTTCGGAGACATAATGGACCACATAAACAGCATAGGTCAACGTCTCTATGAGATGGAAAAAAGAGGATGGGAAATACCAGAGGGAATAGCCGAGCAATTAACAGAAGTCGCTGACCTTGCTTTTGATAGTTTACTGAAGCTTCGTGAAGCTATGATGAGTCTCGGGTTTAACAGTGAAAAATCAATAGGCTTCACTAAAGAGATCGATGAGATTGAGCGAAAGGTAGACATGGTTCATGTTAAGGTTGAGATGGATATCATTGACAGCGGTGCTGGTGTAGCTACTATAATCATGCTCAAGGATACAGTAAACCAGATCGAGGAACTAGTAGATACAGTACGAGATAGTTCCGATCTCATCCGAATAATCGCCCTCTAGGGTGATTTATTTTTGCCCAAGAAGCCTATAGCTGAACTTCTTGACGATAACAGGTTAATAATATGGGATATAGCTGATTCACGCAGGGTGTACAATGATGGCTTCTATGGAAAGCCTCTTGGTGACCCACGCCCGAAGGAAGACTTTGATGACCCATTGCTACTTGACCCTGTGGAAGCACTATACTTAGTTCAACAGAAAAAGATCAAGGTGCATAAGCAAAACAAGAGCATTAATATGAAAAAACTCAGAGAACTGGGGGAAAAGACATTCTCTCGATTCAATGAAAAATACAGAGTCTATTCTGATCTTAGAAAAAGAGGCTTTGTAGTCACTCCTGGGATAAAGTATGGCTGTGATTTCGCGGTCTATGAGAGTGGACCAGGCATTGATCATGCACCATATGTTGTCCAGATAATGGATTCTAAGGAAGAATTGAGTGCTTCTGAGATCGTTAAGGCGGGTCGTCTCGCTACCACTGTGCGTAAATCATTCATCCTCGCTATAATTAATGAGGATATAAGGTATCTTGAGTTCAACTGGTGGAAAGCCTAGCTATTTTTTAAGACGTTCTCCACATTTCCAGCATATCACTATACCTTCAGGTGCATCAAAGCCAC
>JAHLLU010000313.1 GCA_020444005.1 archaeon | reverse complement strand
TGCGTGCCGATGACGGCCGTCCCCTTGCCCTGGGATACCACTCAGGGCATTGGGAGCTCGGTCTGCTGGTCAAAGAGGCGGCGATGACGCTGAAGCAGCAGGGGGGGCTTCCCTTTGCCGGTTCTTGCAGCGATCCGTGCGACGGACGTACGCAGGGGACCGAAGGCATGTACGACAGCCTTCCCTATCGCAATGACGCGGCCACGGTGATGCGCCGGCTCATTCGTTCTTTGCCGCGCCGCAAAGGGGTGATGGGGGTGGCCACCTGTGACAAAGGGCTTCCCGCCATGATGATGGCCCTGGCGGGTAGCGGGAACTTGCCCGGCATTATCGTGTCCGGCGGCGCCATGTTGCCGACCAGAGATGCGGAAGACACTGCCAAGATCCAGTCCCTGGGAGCACGGTTCGCGCATCAATTGATCGACCGGGACTATGCTACCCAAATGGGATGCCGGAGTTGTGGTTCTGCCAGCGGTGGCTGTCACTTTCTTGGTACGGCCGCATCCTCCCAAGTGGTGGCTGAAGCCTTCGGTATGGCCCTTCCTCACAGCGCTCTGTCACCCTCCGGTGAAACCGTCTGGGTCGATATGGCACGACGATCCGCGCTGGCACTGGTGAATCTTGTTGCACAGAACATTCCTTTACGCAACATCGTGACACAGGAGTCCCTGGAAAATGCCATGCTGGTCTTTGCTGCGTTCGGCGGTTCCACCAATATGTTGCTTCATATTCCGGCTGTTGCGCATGCCGCCGGACTGACACGGCCCAAACTGGAGGACTGGACCCGGATCAATAAACTGGTCCCGCGTCTTGTCGACGCGCTGCCTAACGGTCCGAAGAATTTTCCCACGGTTCAGGTTTTTGCCGCGGGCGGCGTCCCGGAGGTCATGCTGCATTTACGGGATATGGGTCTGCTCAATCTGAACGTGATGACAGTCACCGGAAGGACCGTGGGAGAGAATCTCGACTGGTGGCAGCAGAGCGCGCGACGCAAAGCAGTCAAGGCCAGACTTGAGGCACTGGATGATCTGAATTCCGATGCGGTTATCATGGATGCTGATGCGGCCCGGCGAACCGGATTGACCAGCACCATGGTCTTTCCTTCCGGCAATATCGCGCCGCAAGGCTCCGTGATCAAAGCTACGTCCATTGATCCGAGTGTGATCGATGAAGACAACGTGTACAGGCATACGTCCCGGACGAGGGTATTTGTCTCAGAAGAGGATGCCATCAAGGCGATCAAGGGCCAGAGCGATCCTCCGATTCAATCCGGTGACATCATTGTTCTGATCGGCTGCGGCCCGATCGGCACCGGCATGGAAGAAACGTATCAGCTCACCTCGGCGTTGAAATACCTCCCCTGGGGAAAGCATGTGCCGGTGATTACCGACGCCCGCTTCTCCGGTGTCTCCACGGGGGCCTGCATCGGTCATGTCGGACCCGAAGCACTGGCAGGAGGGCCCATCGGGAAACTCCGAGACGGAGATTTAATCAAGATGATTATCGATCGGAGGAACCTGACCGGCAGCATTCAGTTTGTTGGCGAAGGGAATGAACGATACGCGCCGCAGCAGGCTGCCGACGTACTGAACGCCCGGCCTCTGCATCCCGATCTGAAACCGGCTGACAATCTTCCCGACGACACCCGCCTCTGGGCGGTGCTCCAGAACGTGAGCGGCGGAACCTGGGGGGGCTGCGTTTATGATGTGGAGAAGATTCTTGACAGATTAGGCTCTGTTTGAGGACTCGATCCGGCTTCGAGCAGCCCTTGGCGGCTTGGCCACGGATACCGAAGGCAGAGGCATGAATGTCGTCATCGCAGAGCTACCGCAGTATGGCTTGGGTGTCTGAAATAGCGATCTGTATGGGCAGTCAGTAGGTCACAAAATGGGGCAGTCGTCACGTGATGAACGTGGGCTGAAGCGCGTGCAAGTCCGGAAAGTGACCTCGCTCATCCTGGCACGGCACGCCGGCCCCTTCCAGATCCTTCATCAGGAAGCCGTCTCCAGCCATGACGGAGGTTCCCTCATTGGCCTCTGCCTAACACATCAACAGGCCACTCAGGTCTAAACACGTTGAGCCATCTGCCTTGTCTGACGTCGATCTGTCAGACCCGAGCGGTACGCTTCTGCCGGCAAACCGTTGACCGCAAAGCGAAAAAGCGGCACGATAACGACGCTGAGAGTAAGGAGGATCGGGCTGGACGGTAGACGCCGGCTTGAGGTGTGCCGTCCGGATAGAGATGACGGACGATTTCTGAGAACCTCGAGAAAGGCGTTATGGAACGTTTAGAGAGAATGAGGAAACATGTGTTCCTCCTGATTTGTCTGCTCGGGCTGGTCTATGTCGGGGTCACACTCCTCGGCACTGAGGATTACATCAGCGACGTGGTTGCCGATTCCCTCAAGCTCGCGCTGGTCGCCATTCTCTGTGCCGTTGGTTTCTTTTCGGGGCGGGAATATTTTCATTTCACTCATACTACCCCCGTCTTTCTGGCAGCCATGTGTTGCGTGGTCCTCTTTCATATCACCGAACTGACGGAAGAGTTTGTCCTGTTCCAGTCGGTGCCGTTGCTCGGGGAGACGAAGAAGCGGGCCGGCTGACCCAGGCGGTCGGCGCGAGCACCGATATCACGTAGGCCAAGGCGATGGAAGACCGCATCCGCGAAAGCGAGCAGCGCTACCGTTCCCTGGTGGAAAACCTGCCCGTGGTATCCTGGGAGTCGGACGAACACCGCGGGACCACTTTCATCAGCGGCAATGTCGAACAGGTCTATGGTTACGGTCCTCAGGAGATCTACGATCGGGGAGAGAAACTTTGGCTGGACCGAATCCATCCGGAGGACCAGGAGAAGGTCGGGCACGCTTTCCAGCGTTTGCTTTGCGAGGGCACTCCGTTTGACGTGGAATACCGAATACAACGGAAGGACGGCCAATGGATCTGGTTGCAGGACAGATCCGGATACGTATACGGCAAAGACGGGGTGCGCTGTGCCTGCGGGGCCTTTCTCGACATCAGCGAACGTAAGCGGGTCGAGGAGGCCTTGCAGGAGAGTGAGGAGAAGTTCAGCAAGGCCTTCCATAACAACCCCAATATCATGATGCTCGTCGATGGACAGACACGGACGATCGTGGATGTCAACCATGCCTATATCTACAAGATGGGATACCCTTCAGAAGAGATCGTTAATGTGCCCGGGAAACTGGGACACGCACTCGCTTGGACTGAGACAGGAGAATATCCATTACAGATGCCTCAGGAGGCTGACCATGTGTCCGATTATGAAGTGGTCTTGAGAGCCAAGCAGGGCAAGGAACTGAACTTCCTGGTATTCGCCGAGCCCATGGATATTCGGGATAGGCATCTTCACCTCATCACGCTCATCGACATCACCGACCGCAAGACGGCCCTACGCAAAGTCGAAGAGAGCGAACAGCAGTTTCGGACGCTGGCTGAAAACATACCGGGAGTGGTCTACCGCTGCAGGAATGATGCCAACTGGACCACGCTCTTCATGAGTGATGCGATCGAGGACCTCAGCAGGTATCCCGCGTCGCAGTTTGTTGATCACGAGCGG
>JAHLLU010000241.1 GCA_020444005.1 archaeon | reverse complement strand
GACTATGGTTTGCGTTTAAAATGATGATAGAATCATTGATTATGTAGCTAATTTAAAGTGCCTAGAAATTGTACTGTTGCGGCGATGATTTGGTCTTGTTGTTCCATTGCTAAAATCGTCGCTATGCCGTCATTGTTTTGAAAACTGTAGTCTGCATATTGGCGGTGGTTGCCCCCTTCTATGATCACAAGCATGGCTGAATCAGATATTGCGTCATAGAAGGCTTCTTGTTTTGGAGCGCCGGGGTCGTTTGAGCTTATTATTGATAGAATGGGTATAGGAAAATCAATAAAATCCGCTGAGTTTGCGGGATAGGAGGCGTACATGATAAGTCCATCAATGGTATCTACGTTGTTTTTTGCGTATTCAGCTGCCATCGCACCACCCAGAGAGTGTCCACCAATCACCCATGAGTCAATTTCTGGGTAGTCTGATTGGATTTTTTCAGCGCGGTTGATACTCGTGAATGCAAGATTTAGAGGCATTTTGGGAACCACAACCAGATACCCTGCATCTGCGATGCCTTGTGCGGTATATGCGTATGCTTCTGGGTCTACGAGTCCACCGGGATAGTAAATTAGGCCTCTATTTGTGGTGGAGTTTGGATGAAATACAAGTAATCCGTCTTCCAGTTTGACGTTGTTATCGTTTAGCACAATTACTGCGCGTTCTGTGGCTTCTTGAGCACTAAAGGTTGCCCACCCAACTAGTCCAACTGTCCCAATTAGGAGAATTATGAAGATAGCGTATATCAGCTTACGCAAGTTTTTCATATGCATGGACATGTTTGGGCGAGGTATAAACTAACCTTAGAATGTGGTTGTGCAGAGGATGATGAAGCACTTTTTGAGCTATTGTTTTGGTTTGATGTTTGTTGTTGTGAGTAGAGTTATTGCGAGGAATGCTGAGGCTGCGGTTAGGAGATAGATATGCTGAGCGCCTAGTGTTTCCCATACGTATCCGAAGATTAGTGGTCCTATTATCAATCCTAGGTCCTCAAAGCTGCCGTAGATACCCATTGTGATGCCTAGTTTTTCCTTGGAGGCTAGTTTACTGCACATGATTAGGCTGATGGATGGGCTTGAGTAGCTGATGATGAGCCCAATGGTTAGTAACGTGATGTGGAGGGGCGTTGATGCGAACTGGATTAATAAGAATAGAACCCCTGAGATGCTTAACAGAGACATTAATAGTCGTTTTACGCTGATGCGGTCAGATAATGCACCCATGAATGGTGTTAATATTAGCTGTATGGCGGTTCCTATTGTGGTCATTAATCCTACGCTTACCTCGTCCATGTTGAAGAACTCGGATGCATAGATAGGAATGAAGCTTCTTACACTGCTTAGCCCGAAGAATAAGAGGAATGCTATTGTGAATGTGAACCTCATCTGGGGGTCATGGAGTATTGATTTGATGTTCTCCCATATCTTGATCTTTACCCTGGATCGTTCACCTGTTTGTAGAGAACGACCAGTTACCAACAACAGCAAAGCGTTGGCGACGAGAATAGCCGATGATACATAGAATACCGTCTTGTATCCCATGTTCTTTGAGAGATAACCACCTAGAACAGGACCAAGAATACCGCCAATGGAGACACAGGTAGACCAGAGACTCATATTGAAACCCATCTGACGCACAGGGCTATGATCGGCTATCAAAGCCCGTGTGGTTGGACCCACCATAACCATGAAGGAACCCATCAAGAACTGGAAGACGCCAAAGTAGGGTAATAGTGTCTCAAATGTGTATAGGGGTAGCACTGAGCCCATGAATATCAAAGCTAGGATTAACAACCAGATTCGGTTTATTCTATCAGACATGGAGCCCCAGAACGCCTCAAAACTAACTAGTCCGATTGCGAATACCGTGGATAGTACGCCCCACTGGGAAACGCTGATGCCGAGGCTTCTGACGTAGAGGGGCATCATCGGACCATTAACAGATAAAGCCAAGCCAAGTGCTCGAAGAAACACCAGTATGTAGATTGGCAACAGCTTTTTTATTGAGTCATCCAAGGGTCTGGGCTCCAGATATGATGGCGACGCCCTTGGAGATTTAAAAATATTGGATAAAACAGATTAGCCGATTAACCTCATTAGGTTCTCAGTAGCGACCCTACCCACTTCTTCCTGTGTAAGACCCTTGACATCCGCAATAAGCTTACAAACAGTGTGAACGCCTTCAGGTTTACTAGAATCAGTCTCCGTGAGCAAGTACTCCAGCGGTGTTTCTTTGAGTGCCCTGATAAAGCCCACTTCAGCGCTCTGAATTGTTCTGAGTCCTATTGAGAGATATATGCCGTTGTCTACGCATCTTCTCGCGTACTCCAAGTCTTTTGAGAAGCCATGTATTGCGATTCCCGTATTGGTGTTTCCAGATCGCTCCAACAAGTCTAGTAGCTCCATCTTTGGAGCCCGATCATGAACAAGAACAGGAAGACTTAGTTCACGCGCTAATCCAAGTTGAGCATCAAGGGTCTCATACTGTATCTTGGGAGCGACAAAAGTTTCCTCGCGAACCCATTCATGAGTCATTCGACCCATGAAGTCTAGTCCAATCTCGCTAACAGCCACACATTCAGGGTCCTCAGCCAAGACAAGAAACTCGTCTCTAACGCTGTTATTGTACTCGTCTGCATACCATGGGTGGACCCCGATACATGCTTTTGCTATTGGGTGGCGATGGGCGGTTTCTATTGCCTGTTTTGAGCTAGGTAGGTCTATTCCTGATGTTAATAGTAATTTGAATCCCTTTTTCTCTGCTTCAGTTAGGTCTTCGTATGTCATATCGCCTAGATGACAGTGGCTCTCGGAGTACATAGAATAGAAAAGGAGTTTGTGTGTGAAAATGTTTGCTATAGGTGGACAAGATGGACGCTGCAACTGATACATGGGTCATATGCACGAGCCATGATCTCCAACGCCTTTACTAGCTCAGCCTCTGGTTTATCAGAGTGGTTCTCGGCTATTACTCGGGCGTCTTTTTCGATGTTTGCTGCGTTTTGTGCCGTTGGTGTGATGATGTTTGATTTCTGTATTGTACCATCGTCGTTGAAGGTGTAATCGTGGTAAAGTAAGCCTCTTGGCGCCTCTACAGCGTTTATTCCCCTACTAGCATAGACCTCAAACTCGGTGAGAGCTTCCTGCTTCAAGCCATCTGCTAGAAGCTGTTCAATCACATCACGTGCTCTATCTACGGAGTGTACTAATTCTATTGCCTGCGCGAGGTTGTTACTGATGGTGTTTCTCTGTTGTAACTTGTCCTTGTGCTCCTTGTAAAGGCTCGCCGCGGTTCCTTCCAGTTTCTTGTTGCTTAACTGGACTCGTGCTAAACTTCCAACCATGAAGGGCTTTCCCTTGTAGGTACTGTGTTTCGCATAACTATGACGAACTACTTTCTCGTTTGTGAGCTTCTCGTAATCTGTTTCCGGGTGTACGGTCTGGTCTGAGACTAGTATACTATCTCCGAGGAATCCAAATTGTTCGCCGGGATCGATTGCCATCAAGGTGTTTTCTGATATATTGTAGGTGGGTAAATCGAATCCTGCGAGAAGTTTGACAGCTAGCTCGGTTGTCGGTTTTAC
>JAHLLU010000240.1 GCA_020444005.1 archaeon | reverse complement strand
CAGAAAAGCAAGACAAGCAGCCCCCTGCATCGTCTTCTTCGATGAGATCGATAGTATCGTGCCCCCTCGTGGCAGAGACCTTGGCAGCAACGTGACTGAACGCGTTGTAAGCCAGATACTCACCGAGCTTGACGGCTTAGAGTCCCTCAAGGATGTGGTTGTTATCGCAGCTACAAACCGTCCAGACATGGTGGACCCAGCGTTGATGCGCCCCGGCAGAATCGACAGGATACTCTACATACCTAACCCAGACAAGGATGCGAGAGAGGCTATCCTAGCGATACACACAAGGGGAATGCCCCTAGCCGAGGACATCGACATGGACAAGCTAGCTGAACAGATGGAGAACTACAGTGGTGCTGATATTGCGGCAACTTGCCAAGCAGCGAGCCAGATAGCCATACACGAGCACCTCCAGAAGTACAGTGACCCTAAAGAGGCTATGGAGCACAAGGAGGAGTTGAAGGTAGACATGGACCACTTCAAGCGAGCCTTCAACAAGGTCAAGTCTAGCAGCTATCAAAAGGCCACGATCTTCTGGGACCACAACAAGGACAACAATAGCCTGATAGCCTAGTCCCACTTTTCTCGATTCACCTATATTTTCAATTGCCCATTATTCAAACGATGATAAATGGTAGTGATTGATGGACATACTCATTTCGCTGGACCCGGTAAAGGGCTTCCACCTAACACAATAGAAGACTTCACGGAGATAATGGATTACAATGGGATCGACGCGGTTGTAACCTGTGCACCCTACTCGTCAATAGGCAAAGACAGAACCTACGATGAGGCGAACAAGTTTCTCGCAGAAGTCATGAAGAAAACCAACAGAATCATAGGATTCGTACGGGTAAACCCCCACTTACAGGAAAACGCTCTACAGAGCATAAGAGACTGTAAGGCTCAGGGCTTCAGGGGCATCAAATTCCACCCAAGAAATGAGGCTTTTGCTATCAACGATGAACACATCGTATTCCCGATAGCTGAACTAGCCGCGAAACTGGATCTGCCTATACTGATCCACACAGGGGAACCAGATACCTATGGATTCGCCCAGCCGACACCAGTAGGTGATCTAGCGGATTATTTCCCAGACCTAAACCTCATAATCGGACATATGGGGAAACGGCTCTACGAGGACGCTATATGTGTTGCGCGATGGTTCGACAACATCATACTGGACACATCGTTCAGAAGCCACAAGAACATCGAACGAGCGATAAACAGAGTCGGAGCAGACAGGGTGATCTATGGCTCTGATATTCCTTTTGGTGTCCCTGAGATCGAGTTACTGAAGATTAAGGTGGCTAATATCAGCGAGGAGGAGAGACGCATGGTGCTAGGTGAAAATATGGCAAATCTACTTGACTGGGAGGCAAAGCCATGATAATTGATGGACATACTTTCCTCGGAAAATCCAGTTACATGGAGCAAACCAAGGAAACTATAATCGCCAACATGGAAAAACAAGGCGTAGACGCAAGTGTAGTGGTCGCGCCTCCACCGGGACCATACTACGAAAAGGCAAATCAAACAGTAGCGGAGGCAACGAAGAACACAAAGCGACTTATTCCACTTTACCATGCGAATCCCTTCATCGAAGATATTGCGGATAAAGTGGACGTAGCTCTAAGGGATGGCTTTAAAGGAGTAAAGATTAGCCCAACCCATGACGGCTACGGGATAGGCGGACCATTAACAGACCCAGTGATAGAAAAAGCAAGAGAACACGGTGCCCCAGTCTATATTCACTCAGGAGACTCTATATTCTGTCCACCGGAAAACGTGGCAAGATACGTAGCGAAACACCCTGATGTGAACTTTGTAACCAACATGACCCGCCGAGCCACTGATGCAGCTATGACTGTGGATAACCTCTACCTGATGACCTACTCGTTCCCAGTGCTCTCTTTCCAACGAAAACAGATGAACTTTCCCGTCGATAGACTAATCTTCACTTCAGACGCGCCTCTGGGAAGCCTTGAGGTAGAGATACGGGCAGTCGCTATCTCTGAACTTGGCTCATCTGATTATGCGAAGATCATGGGTGAAAACCTACTGAAAATAATTGAGGCATAGCCTCCTTCTTTTTTTATCCCAATAATAAAACTATCAACACGGACATTAATCCAGTAAGATAGACCCCGTCAAAGGTACCAGCACCACCAATACTCACAACGGGTCCAACCCCCGCTATTTTTCCCAGATTCATCAAATCAGCGCCAATCAACGCCCCCAAGGTTCCCCCAATATAGGCGATCTGGGTAGCGCAGCTAACAGGCGTGAAATAATTTATGAGAAAGACTATGAAGGCTGTCATTGTGGGAGGACCCCAAGCGGGAGTTGTTATTCCCAGACCTTCTACTATCTGGGCGCTCTGATGTGTCGTGGATATTACTACTACAAGCACAACGAGTGCCTGCAGGTAGGATAACCAGAGGTTCGGTGAACATGATGGAATGGAGACCAGTAATAGGTAAGCACTAATGAGGGTAGGTATCACTGCACCGCCTAGATTAATCATTACCACGGTTTCATGAGTCTCCTCGGTAATATGTGGCAACATACGCTTGACACCAAAGATATCAACGGTCTCAACCAAGGTAACCGGTTTCACACTCTCTAACACGAATAACGGGAAGTTCACTGAGCTACCTATCAAACTCAAAAAAGTTACAGCCCAAAAATACTCCTGAGGAATCCCAACGGCATCAACGAGAATCCCCTTCAGAAAACTGATGAAGTAACCAGCAACAGTAAGCAGGATAAACGCGAGAAAAGCGAGATAAAGTAAGCTAAACGGCTTATAGATGAGACTCCGTACATTACGCATAGGACTACAGACACCGTATAGGATATATTTCTAACCAAGACAAACGAGATACCTATATTAATCGTCTAATCAGTGATACACAGCGGGTGCGCCAAATGCCGATGAGACAACCAATAGTATGCATGCTTGGACACGTAGACACAGGAAAAACAAGTCTACTCGACAAGATAAGGGGAACAGCAGTACAGATGCGTGAAGCAGGAGGACTAACCCAACAAATCGGCGCAAGCTACTTCCCATTCGACACACTAGTAGCCATAACCCAGAAACTCATGCAAAACGTCAACTTCAACGTAAAAGTACCCGGCTTACTAGTTGTAGACACCCCTGGACACGAGGCATTCGCAAACCTAAGAACACGAGGCGGCAGCGTAGCAGACATCGCCATACTCGTAGTAGACGTAATGCATGGATTCGAAAACCAAACCTACGAGTCCCTAAGCATACTCAAATCAAGAAAAGTACCCTTCATCATCGCAGCCAACAAGATGGACAGAGTAGACGGCTGGAAAAGCGAGGAAAACAGGCCATTCATGAAAAGCTACAACGCCCAGAGCAAATGGGTCAAGGAAGACTTAGACAACAGACTCTACAACATGATGGGAACCCTCAGCCGAGAAGGCATAGCCAGTGAAAGATTCGACAGAGTACGTAACTTTACAAAAAACGTAGCCATCGTACCAGTAAGCGCAAAAACAGGAGAAGGCATGGGCGAACTCCTAGCAGTACTCATAGGACTCACACAACAATACC
>JAHLLU010000239.1 GCA_020444005.1 archaeon | reverse complement strand
CTAGAATTATTGGTAAAACAGTATCAGCAGCCACTAAAACGATGCAAGAAACCAATGAAATAGCCAGTAAGCTATAGAGGAAGGCTTTTGATTTCAACGAGATACCTGAAACCGGCTCCTGTTTAAAGCTGTCTCCCTCTTTCAGACGATAATCTTTATTTGATCGCCCTTGACATACTCTGTGCGAATCGCCTTGGTAGCTCAGGGGTAGAGCGGCAGCCTTGTAAGCTGTTGGCCGCGGGTTCAAATCCCGCCCGAGGCTCCACTTCTAATAACAAATTTTGAATCGCACCAATGGGTGAACCATAAAATTTCCACATAAATCGTAAACCCAGTGGATTAAAAAAATAAGCTACTTCTTCTTAGACTTTGATTTTGAAGCGCTTTTTTTCTTCGTCGCTGTTTTCTTCTTTCTGGTGCGCTTCTTCTTGGGTTTCTCGTCTTCCTTATGCTGAAGACGTTGATGCTGCTTCATGCCTTGCTCGCTATTGAATGTCTTACCACATATTGGACAGGGAACAGCTACCGGTTCCAGTTCAATGTTCTTGCCCATGAGGTTTTTCTGAAGCTGTTTAATGAGCTTCTCCCCCTCAGTATAGGATATTTTCTTGTCTGTCTTGATCTTTATTCCCACTGTTAGGTTGAAGTTTCTGAACTCTTGGTCATCTCGCTCCAATCCGACAGCGTTTACTACGCCTAGAATCTTGTCCTCGGTTGCCATTATTTCACCAATAGGGCGTATACATGATAGGTGTCTGTATGTTATAAAATCATATCCATAAAAATAGGACAATCCATTTCAATGGGACAATTCGACAAACGATGCCTCACGAAAAAACCGCGTTTTACCTGCATAATATACGAAGTTTTTTGCTAAATCATTTTTTTATTATTATACGAGAGTTTATAGAGCGTCATTCCTCAACAATATTCATGAACCCAGAGGATTTCTTCAGCTTCGACCCAGAAAAAGGTGAATGGCGAAACAAGGCAACAGGAAATAGATTCGTGATGCTTGGTGAACCATTCTACATCAACATGATCATCAACCTAACAAAACAGTTCGGTAGCGCCGCAGGTGTATTCGTATACCAGAGTGGTCTTGGAGTGGGTCAGGAGATGGGACATCTAGTCCTAAATGCACCTGATGCCTTGATGGGGATAAAGACACTTTTCAAGAACATTTTCACTGCCGGTTGGGGTGCGATGAGGCTTGAAAACGAGGACCTTAGCCTGTTGCTTTCTAATGAACCGGTCACTATTCTTGAGTCAAATGGGTTCTACAGTTTTCTGAGTCAAAGTGATGGAGCAGAGCATCTCAAGCCCTTCGTGAAAGGTGTGTTAATAGGAATATTTGATACACTGCGTAGAAAAGAACACACATGTGAGATGGAGATAATAAGCGAGGACCCTTTAATGTGCAGGTATATTGTTCAGCCTCTAAGCTGATTCCTGCTCACGTTTACCATAACTAACAACGAGATCAACAAGCTTCTTAGAGTCAATCTCAGCCCTGCTACGCCAATCAAGGAACAATATTCCTTGTTCATCCTCTCCAAGGTAACCTTGGTTGATGTAACGGTCAATATTGAGCTTCACCCTCCAACCAGGCAGCTTCTCTTCTAGTACTCGTTCTACGTCTTGTCGTGGTGATTTGCCTTGTTTTGAGATGATGTATGCAACTGATACCGCTAGTCCTGCGATGTCATCTATTCTCCAACCTATGGTCTTGGCTGTTTTCTGGGTTACTGTGCCGCGCATGGTGATGTAGTATCTTGCGTCTTGTAGCTGGGCGTTTGTGGGTTCTATTATATCTGGGTCGTCTAGTACCTGTGTTACCTGTAGGTCCAGAGGCTGGAGCTGTTTATCAAGTACCTCTAAGACGTTTTGCCAGTCTGAGCCTAGTTCTTTTCTTAGTTCCCAGCCTCTTACGCCGGGTAGCTTGTGGTGTGTGAAGAATAATAGGTGTACTGCGTCCTTGAGTTTTCTCTGATATTGTTGCTGTGCCTTGCTCATTCGTTGCGCCATAGTTTCCACTCCTCGTAATCTACTAGTACTGAGAGGCTTATCTTCGCCTCTTCTGGGTTGGGCTCGGGTGTTTCCTTGTATATGATGGTGTACTCGTCCATCATGCGGTCCCATGTGGCATTCGCGTAGCCATAACCAACCATGAACACAGTGAGATATGCCCTGTAGACGGTCTGTTCATAGGTGTCTGCTCCTATCCAGTCCCAGTACTCAATGCTTCCACCGGGTCCGACGCGTTCACCGAGTTCACGCCAGAAAGCCTCAATGATGTCTGTGAATCCCTCTTCAGGTAAATATCCTAGTAATCGTGCCTCGTCTCTTGTGGCTATACCTGTTTCTCGTTCTTCTACCTCTGAGTCCTGCCATCTTTCCGCGAATGGTACTAAGTCACCCCAGTAGCTGAGGCTGGCTGCTAGTGTGGCTGCGCTCATCTGCTCCATCTCCACAAGTGGATGCCATGAACGAAGGAATATATCCGCGATAGCTCCGATATCCAGCGCCATGAGGCTCTGGCTCAGCATGAACGGGTCCTTGTAGAGTGTGGTGGATTTGTGTTCGATCCACTGGTTTTGACGTTCCAAGACGAGACTTAGCTCTTTCAGTGCCTCTGCGTCCATGCAGAAGTCTCTTGGGTTCTTGATATCTGGATAGTGTTTCTGGATGACGCTCATCACGTAATCAAAATCGATGTCAAAGGGCTCTATCTTGCCGCTCTGAACCATCCTGCATAGACCGATGACGCTCTCAAGCTCACTCATCTTATGCCTCCACTATCCTAGGCTCACTGACCGTCTCGGACTTGTGCACCATGACGATGTGTACGTCTTTTCCCTTGAATGTGACTTGGCTTGGTGTGATCGCCATGTATTGGTCGTTGGTGCCTTCCATTGTCTGGACGATAAAGTCGCTAACTGCTTCCTTGTTCTGGGGGTCCATGTGTAGGTCGAACTCGTCAACCGCTCTGAATGGGCTGATGACGTTCTGTTGAAGCGCAAGTAGGAACGCCATTACGCTGCTGCTGCGTTCTCCGCCGCTGTGAGTATATGGGTCGAGGCGTTGTGGTGCTGCTCCCTTGAAGCCTACGTATATTTCCAAGCCTGCTTCCTCGATGTCGTGGCTGTTGATGAGTCTTGTTTCGCCTGTGGCTTGTAGTTTTCTGAGTAGCTGTTTGTATCTGACATTGACTTCATCAAGAAGTTTCTCTGTTACTTCGCGCCATTTCTTGTTGCGTTCCTCGATCTCTTGGAGTATCCTGCGGCGGTTTTCACGTACTTCCTCGATGCGCTGCTGTATCTCTTTGAATGTCTCGTTGTAAGTCTCGTACATTTCCTCGGCTTCATCAGGTATGTTCGCCATACCCATGAGGATACCTTGGGTCTTCCTGATCTCGTTGAGTATCTCTTCACCGGTTCTGCCTGTATCGATCCTCTGTCCTCTGACTAGTGCCTCGGCTTCAGCGTCTTTTAGGTCCCGGTTTGCTCTATCGATCTCGCCTTGGAGTGCCTGTACTCTTCGGCTTAGTCGCTGTCTTCTGTCTTTGAGTAGTGCGAGTCTGATTCTGCTGTCGATGTATTGGT
>JAHLLU010000238.1 GCA_020444005.1 archaeon | reverse complement strand
CCGAGGTCATCATCAGGCCAGTAACCAGCATCCTCTAGGTAAATACCTACATCGTAGTATCCAATACAATCTGACATCGTCCCTATGGCGACAAAAGCTGGGTCCTCAGCTAAAGTGAACTGATACCAGTCATCATCTGGCTCTGATCCCACCTCACTGAAAACATAGTTGTCATGCCAGAACCCGGGCAATCCATCAGGGTAGTTATCGTCTGTTACCTCTACCTCGATACAATACATCTTTAGGTCAACATCGTATTCACAGGTACCTGTGGGCATATCCTCCGGTAATTGACACTGATACATGTATGGATGCGAACCGGGCTCGCATTCATCCTCATAGTAACATCTTGCTTCAGGCTCGAAGGTATAATCGTCTTCACAGCTAAAGTTGACATGAACCTCTGGGATGAAGACGGTGCTTCCCGTGTTGTTGACCCAGACGATTATCATGAATGTTGAGCCCGGATAATAGGTGTCACTGAGTTGTGTAATTCCTGATATATCAGCTACATATTCGATCTCAGGTAGTTCTCTGAGCCCAGTACTCCCCAAGTACATTCTAAAAGCATCATTCACCTCAGAGTGGGTCGTCTCATATTCATCATTGGCATAAGCAAGTTCACCATCCAGAATAATATCATAATATCCGGGTATCCACGTCGCATTCTCCAAAATAATTGCTGTAGGCCAGCTAACAGGAACCCTAACCGCCTCACCTGGATGAACCACACCCTCCACATCAAAGTCATCACATGGGAACACTCTACCCCATGGGTCTCTGATGGTTATGGTGCCTGTGGACCTTACCACATCAACGTCTCCCATGTTAGTCGTGGTAACAATCAACTGTACCGTTTCTCCAAACTTCCACTCCGAGACTGCTCCTACTGTTCCAACGGTGAAAAAACATGCAATTAACACAATTAAGCCTAGTTTTGCGCAACTTTTCATACTTTGATCCCCTAAAACAATGAAAAATGTTCACAAGTGCTTATAGAATTATCTATAACGGATACTCAAGGAACCTGCTTAGGACTTTTATCTTAGGGTGTCAATGGGTTCAGAGTAGTGAACAATTATGGTATTACCAGTCAAAGTATTTGAGGTCAGGGGACTTGAGGGAAACCCCCTTGACAGATTAACAGGATGGCGAGAAACAGAGCAAGTAGAAGGCGAGGAAGACCTCCAACTAGTAACAGAGATAGTCGAGACCAAAGACGAAGAAGGCACAGTCTCAGGTATATTCACAAAGGACTTTTACCGAGAACACACATACAGACGAAGAATAATATCCAGTCCCCAAACTGAGGAAGCACCCTTCTGGATACTGAAACACAATGACCGCCACTTCTTGGTAGTTATGGCGCCAAGCGTAGCACGTGGCGTAAAGAAGCTACTAAGCAACCATGTGGCTGTTGCTCTCGGAGGCATACTGAACGCCGATGTACGTGAAGCAAAGATCACACACGAAGTACTACAACGACTACACGAGTCCAACCCGCAGGCAACCAACCTCATCTGGTTTGACAACGTAGACTTGCCCGGTGTGGATAAGCTGTGTTTGAGTGGTCAGGGTTTAGCTGATACTGGCATGTACAAGGAGTACATCGACCATGGGATGATCTGGTACGTGGTATTCACAAGCCAGCCCAAGGGATACACCGTCGGTATGACAAGAAGCGTCGTAATCACCAACTTTAGCAAGACCACAGAAGAAGAGTTCATCGATTTCGTCAGAGAAGATATACTGAAGCTCATCGAAGCCTAGGAGCCCGAAAAGGGCTCCCCATCAATGAACACCCTTCCATTATCATAAACGTAGATTTTTCCCCTAACATTCGTGTTTTCAAGATAGATCGTGCTGTTGTCTCGGGCGGAAACATCGCCTTCGATCAAGCTGTCAATAAATCTGTAAGTCACGTTCTCCTTGGCTACAGCGATATACGCCGTGCTGTCACGGACAATCACTGTGCTATTATTGCTATTCCACTGGACATCAGCTAGATCAGCGTCAGTAATATCCACCGTAACCCCATTGAACGCTTGCGGATACCAGCTCCAAACCTTAGTGTCAATGAGCCGTAGATGATTAGTATCATAATCTACCGTGAAATCACTGAACGTCTTAGCTTTTAGTCCACTAACCTCAACATACTTGGTCTTCACGGTGGGGCTTGTGCCAGCGTTCATGCCGATGGTTATCTCTGTGTCACGGTATGTAATGTTGGTATGATGGTCTAAGGTTACACCCCAGTCCCTAAAACTGCAGCCAGTGGTCTCTATTTGCAGCTTCTCACGCCCCATATCAAACACAAAATCAAGCTCATCCACCTTACCCTTAGGCAGCACATAGGTTCCGTTACAGTTCTTGATCACAAACTCAAAGAACAGTTTACAGTTCTCGGCTCTAATGGTTACGTTGTCCGATGAGGTTAAACCAATATCAGTGTTTTTGAGGGTGATATCCACATTTGATCCAGCTGAGTGCCACGGAATATTCCCGTTATCACAGTCAATTATAGTGACTTTTGTAGCACCTGCGTAGGTGACGTACATCCATTTCCCGTTAGTGTCGATAATCGTGTTCTCAAGGTAGAACTCAGGGCTCTCATCTGAGCCCCAGTCACCTACTTCTATCCTGTAGTGGCTGTTGCTCTCTTGGTTAAACTTGAGCATACTGTTCTTGGCGATGAGTTTTCCTTCCCCTTTGATTATAATGCTTCCATCAATGGTCAGCTTGGTGTCTGTTATCTCATAGACATCAGTGATTAGCAAGTCACCATCATGGTATTCCTCATTGGCGTACCTCGGAGTAGTGATAAACAAATAAGCGCCCCCCGAGACCATCGCCAAAACCAATAGAATGATCACCAATCGACGCAGATTCATGACAAATACCTAGAACCAGCCAATAAGAAACACACGGTACTAACTCTGTGGGGATTGCGGTAAACCAAAACCATAACTCTCCGTTTTTCGCAGTGTTATTATTCTAGAACTACGTTTTCCATACTATGGTTGATGAGATAGACGAAAAAATAATGGAGCTTCTTGAAGAGAACTCAAGAATGACCTATGTTGAGATAGGAAATAGCGTAGGACTCAGCGAAGGAGCCGTACGTAACCGCATACAAAGCCTCGTAACAGACAAAGTGATCAAACGTTTTACCATCGAGAAAGCCATCAGCCACGGCGTAAGAGCCCTAACAATGATCGCCGTAGAGCCCGGGATTCCTACTTTTGAGGTTAGTAAGAAGGTTAACCAGCTTGAGGGTGTTGAACGCATCTACGAGGTCACAGGCGAGTATGATATAGTAATGGTCTCCAACGGCAACAACATCGAGGCAATCAACAAGGTTATCGAGGACATACGCAAGATATCGGGCGTCGAGAAAACAAACACAATCATCGTGCTCCGCACCATCTAGGTGAACAGATGAAAATCTATTTCGCTGGTAGCATCAGGGGCGGCGAACCAGACAGAGAATGGTTCCAGCAACTCATCCAACACATCAAACAATACGCACAGGTCATGACCGAGCACAGCTTCGACTATAGCTATGATGATGAGATCAAGAAGGATGATGTCTGGATATACACCACGGACATGGG
>JAHLLU010000308.1 GCA_020444005.1 archaeon | reverse complement strand
AGCCATTGCTCCGCGAGTTACGGCCCGGGCATCGGGTTGCCTGCCATTACGCGGAGCAATTCATGAAGTAGTTTTTGGGTTTTGAAACAGGTTAACAAAATTTAATTGCCCTCATTACCTGAGGGCAATTTACATATAATACATCAATTCTATTAAAGCATTTGTAATGACTATCTACTAAGCCAGGAAAACACTCTTACTTAATGTGTTTAATAAGTAACTAATGAAAACACCAATGGCCTGATCCGTCAATACATTCCGAATAATAACGACTTTCGAACATCACCTGATTTTAACATCTCCTTTATTGAGCATCGAACGAACGCCAGGCCACGTAAGTGCCTATCATTTACACAGCCTATGGTATTTGTAACAAACACTGTTGCACCTAATTCTTGAATCTAGGTTGTATAATAATTGAAGTATACAAACTTTTACACAGCCAAACGATTGTATAAGATTACCAATCTGGGTTGTTTACAGATGGCTGTATAAAAAATAGTCAGCTTGCGAAATTAGAGGAAAGAATGAAAAAGCTCTATGTTCAATTCGTCTCCATAGCTAGCATTCTATTTTTCATTTCATTAAATGGATGTGGGATAAATCCTTCATCTACACTTATAGCAAAAACACCCACGCCGACATCCGTAATGATATCGACATTAAACCCTACTTTAACACCACTTCCCACTAGTATTCCCAAAGTTATTGTTTCCAACTCTCTCACATTACAACAGGGCAATGATTTGCCCAAGTATCAATTCACTTCGGTAGAGTCATCTCAACTCCAGGATAATCGTTTAGGACAGATGAACCGGCTTGATGATGCCGACTTTCCAGGGAATTATGATATTGAACTTTATGTTCACAATTCAACCGATCTGGGTCTTAAATGGGTTCGCTTGACAGAAGGATGGTTTGATTGGATTGAGGTAGCATCTACAGGCGACTATTCCGATCTGCACGTTCCACCTGTACTAGATGATGTTGTTTCTAGATTTCTAGATGAAGGTGTACAGATTATGTACGCATTAATCTATTGGGATGAGGATATTAATATTGGAGACAACTATTATCGGTTTAAATCAGAGGAAGAAATCCAACGATATATCGAGTTTGTTCGCTTCACAGTTAACCATTACAGAGGACAAGTTCAATATTATGAACTATTAAATGAGCCTAACATTTTGGAATTTGGAACTCAACAACATGTGGAAGTGTTGGATTATATCGAATTAGCAAGGCGTATAATCCCAGTCATCCGGCAAGAAGATCCGGATGCCAAGATAGTCGTTGGTGCGGTTACCCCTTTTCATGAACCGGGAGCCTATGAATATTTGTTATCAATTGTAAGTTCAGATATTATGTCTCTTGTTGATGGCGTTTCATGGCATGCAGGTAGCGGAGCATCCCCAGAATACCTCCCCGATCTCTACAACACTTATCCGGCACAAGTTTCTGAGATCATGGAAACGGCCATAGCATCTGGTTTTAATGGCGAGTTCTTTGCTGAGGAATTGCACTGGCGAACATCCGTGAGTCCTCACTCTACAGAATATTCAGAGTACGAAATGATTCCTTCCGCGAAGTACCATGCTCGTGGAATTGTTATGCACCTTGGCATGGATATTACGACTGGTTTGGCACTAGAAAATATAGATCAACTTACTTCCCTATCAATGGTTATTAAGAACCTCAGTACCGTTTTGGCTGGCGCAAAACCTGAAAATATAACTACCGAAATCCAAAGCGAGGCGACAAATATAAGATTATTTGGTTTTAATTTACCGGATGGAGATAGGCTCATTGCTTTGTGGACAGATGGCATAGCCGTCAATGATGATCCTGGTGTGATAGCAGATTTGACCATATTTGGGCTCACTAGTGATCAAGTAACTGGAATTGATGTACTCTATGGCTTTGAACAGGTATTACAGATTGAAAATGTGGGTAGTAATCTTTTCATTCGTAACTTGCTCATCAAGGATTATCCATTGATATTACACATCAACAATACTGCAACACCCTGACCATTACGAAAACGGGCTGATAAAACGTTCATACGGACATCTGGATTCATACCGCCATATTAGATTATTCGTGATTTTTAATTTGTTCTGTTACGCGGTCGAGTTTCGTCCCGCAAACCGTTGGTAACGCGGCTCGTTAAATCGAACCTCTTATTTCTGTTTGCGAACCGAGTCGCAGATATGGAAATACACTCCGCCCGGTGATGGCGGGAAAAGCAAATAAGATATGACAAGTAAACCGCTCTCCAGATGGAAGTTTTTTTTGATTCTAATTGGACTTTTATAAATCGCAAGCAACCTTGACCCTCATCTGGAAATTTGACCTGGAAAAATGCTAATGAATTTTAATATTGTATAGGGGGTGATATTATCTACCAAGCCAGGGAAACGCCTTCACTCAATGTGTTCAATAATGAAACCAGATGATCATTGTTCGGGATTGATAAGATAGAACAAATCTCGTTGTTTAATTTCCAAACATGCTCCTTGGCCTGATCCATTTTCTTCATATAAGCGGGATAACGCTCTCCCAATGCTGTAAATCTTTCTTCAAGTGGTACAATCCGGTCGCTTTCGGCTAATTTATCACAAAAATAAACCAGTTTTACCTCCCAGGGTCGGTTATTCGAAGTCGGATCGAGAATGGTGTGCATAATATGTTCTCGAACGATTTCAGCCACTGCAGGGTATCCTTGTGCGTCCAAGAACGATGCACCGATATTTCCATGGCTGTTGACCATGTTAAGTGTTTTAATCTTGTCCAGGTCATGCAACAATCCGCCGCGGTGTGTGAGGATAGGATTCACTTTTATACCCTTGACTCGCAACATCAAGGCCAGCGCGTACGCAGCCCAGGCGACTTTTGTCACATGGCGGCGGACATTCTCGGGCAGGCTCCATTCTTCCCACCACTTCAGGCATTGGGAAAGCGAAGGGGCCTGATCGGTATTATTGATTTCTTCGATCTGATCTATCCGTTCCAGTTCATAGTCATGAGATGGCAATTGAAATGAGTGTATTACGTTGTTCCGGTTTATCCAGATTGTTCTTGTCGGAACGTCAGTCCAGTCCTGTAATTTCCCATACTCTTCTTCCACTGCATAACATTGACTTTCTGAATTTAAAATGGCTTCGCTGGGAAAGCAACATCCGCTATTTGTATGACAATACCAAATATCAAACTGATTGGTCCGGTAAACAATCCATCCATCACAGGGAGATTCCTGTTGATGGATGGTGAATGTGTTTTGAAATTCAGCAAGTAAAGCCTCAGAAGTTAGAAACAGTGAGGGTTTATTCGACATGCACAGCCTCTTTTGGCTCGCCATCCGTTTTCCTAAATACAACCGGGATCAATGGCAAGGCCAGCAGGTTTAGACCGGCGAGGATAATAAAGGTCAATGGGTATCCGATGCCGTCGACCATGACGCCGGTTACGGCCAATCCGATCCCTGTACCGATATTGGCAATTGCCATCAAAATTGAGAACATCGATGCAGCAATACGGGGATCAGTGCGGGCCATGGACGTGGCGAAGTAAACCGTTTCATAAAAGCCAAACGCAAAGCCAAAGACCAGTGCAATAAAGA
>JAHLLU010000237.1 GCA_020444005.1 archaeon | reverse complement strand
TGTCTAATGGCTGCTAGAATACTCATGGCTGCGAATAACCCAGGTCCAAGATCACCGTATGCCTGAGCCATCTCGATTGGTGGACCATCTGGATCAACACCGTCACCGGTCAATCTTGTATGTCCACTCATGGCTTCCGCGATAGGCGCAAAACATGGTCGAGCTGTGTATGGTCCTGTTTGCCCGAAGCCGCTTAGTGCTGCGTAGATTATCTTGGGGTTCAGTTCCTTTAGTACATCGTATCCTATGCCTAGTCTCTCCATGGTGCCGGGTCTGAAGTTCTGTACAACGATGTCGGCTTTGGGGACTAGTTCTTTGAATACTCGGAGACCTTCCTCTGTTTTGAGGTTCAGTGTCAAGCCTTTCTTGTTGAGGTTTAGCTGATGGAACGTGTAACTACTTCCACCCGCAATATATGCATCTGCGAGTCGGTCTACACTACCCCATGGTGGCTCGATTCTTATTACTTCAGCACCGAAATCAGCTAGCATCATGGTGCAGAAGGGCCCGAACCAGAACTGTGTTAGGTCAAGTACTCGTATGTCTTCAAGGATCTTCATGCCACAATAGAGGCAAGATAAATGGTAAAACGGTTACTCCTTGAACCTGATTTTTACAGTGTTAAAAATTGGTCCGCCGCCGATCACTTGTGGTGTTCCCGGGGTTAGCCCGTTTTGGGGGTTTCCTTTTTCGTCTATGAGTTCTCTTGGAGCCCATATGACGCCGGGTATAATTCTGTGGGTTATTTTGATGTTTACGCTGAGTTCTCCTTGTTCATTGTATATGATGCGGTTTTCACCATCTGTGAGATTATGTTTAGCTGCGTCTTTGGGGTTTACCCAGATGGTTCTTGGTATCTCGTTGTAAACGTCCCTGAACTGGGTGTGAAGATACTGGGGCAAAGAACTGTTCAGCATTATGAACTCGTCTTCATCAGAGCTGATTTCAAGCTGTCTCGGTAAAGAGGATACGCCTTCCGTGACCGATTTGGAAGCGAACTCTAGTTTACCAGACTTGGTCTGATAAGCATCTATGGGTTTGTATCGGAGCTGGAGACTCTTCCCATCGAGTAGGTCTTGGAATTCTCTATCTTTGAAGGCGTTTCTGAAGTTATACGCCATGTCTTTCCATGGATCAACATGTACCCATGGCAGATCTACGTTCATTCTATTTGCTAGTTCAAGCATCAACGGGTACTCGTCTCTGCTTTCTGCCTGTGGCCGGATGGTTTTCATGGCTAACCGGATAAAGGGATGACAATCAGAAACTATTACATCGGTTTTTTCCAGATACGTGGTGGCTGGAAGCACCACATCAGCTAGATTAGCGGTCTCGGTGAGGTGTGTATCATGGACAACCAAGAAGCAGTCTTCTCGTTTGAATCCGGTTATCATTTTGTGGCTATCAGGTAGCGTCAATACGGGATTCGTGCCTACAACGTAAACGAATTTGAACTCACCAGCCTCCAGTCGTTCACCGAGGCTGATCATGCTGACGACTTTTGGTTTCTTCTCGGTCAACGAGCTACCGTAGATGTCGCCTTCTATCAAGGGTCCGCTGCTATTGGTGTAATAGAATCCACGGTGTATACCTAATAGTGCAGGGAGTAGTGAGACGCCTCTGCATGACTCTGCTCCTGTGAGGCTCTTGTTCAATCCTAATCCAATCATGAATACGGTGGGAGATTCCTGGAGCATTTCACCAAGCGCCTCTATGCCTTCCCAGCTTACACCTGTGACTTGTTGGACTCTTTCAGGTGTCCATTTGAGGGCTTCTGCTCTGTATTCCTTGTAGCCTTTGGTGTGTTTCTCTATGAAATCAAGGTCAACCATGTCATGGGATATCAGATAATGGGCTAAACCATAGGCTAGTGCGACATCTGAACCCGGCTTCGGGCATATCCAGAGGTTTGCGAGTTCAGCGGACTCTGATTCACGTGGATCAACCACGATGATCTTGGCATCATTTACTCTTCTTGCTCTTGTTGTAAGTGCCCATTGATGGGGGCTACTGGTCTTTGCGTTGAACCCCCAGAAGACGATGTTCTTCTTTTTCTCTAAATCCATAGGACTCTGCCCATAAGTCAAGCCGTAGTGAAGCCTTATACCAGCGTGACCACTGGCTGAACAGATAGTGTAATCTGTCATGGTAACTCCCAAGGCGTTCCAGAGGCGTTTACTGTAACCGATGGTGAGGTACCCGGTGTTTCCAGCATAATCAAGCAATAGAACAGACTCTCTACCATACTTCTCGATGGTTTCCTTGAGCTTCTCCTCTACAAGGTCCAATGCTTGGCTCCACTCTACCTTATTGTACCCGGTCTCTGGGCTCGGCTTCCTGATATATGGATAGAGGACTCGGTCCATGCTGGTGGTGCGCTGTGGGTCTCCTGCGGCTCTTGGGCACGTGATTCCGTTTGTGAATGGGTTCTCTTTGCTTGCCTCTACCTTGATGATGGTGTCGTTGTCGTCTACTGTTACGTCGAGCCAGCATGCGTCTGGGCAGTCACGGGCGCACATGGTTTTTACTATTTTCAATCAGGGACACCAGAATACTTTATTCAGTGTTTTATTACTAAAAAAGAGGTATCCTCTTTCTTGTTGCATAAATGGGTTAATTTTCAATTCCCATTAACCAGAAACTATATTAAGCGCGTAATGATGTTAGGGGTTTAAATTGGTGTAATGAATTGGGTTTCCGTTCAAAATTCGAGAATGCGGAAAAAGCCCTCACCTTTAATGATGTTCTTCTTCTTCCCGGTTGGACGACACTTGAACCGAACGAAGCAGATGTGATGACAAACGTCACAAAGAACGTCAAGATCAATATTCCACTTATCGCAAGCCCCATGGATACAGTAACAGAAGCCGAGATGGCTATAGCCCTAGCAAGGGAAGGAGCCCTCGGAGTCCTGCATAGGAACTGTAGCGCCAAGGAGGAAGTGGAGATGGCGAGGAGGGTTAAACGCGCAGAGGCTGTAATCATCAGGGACGTAGTAACAGTAAGCCCCGATAGTACAGTAGAAGATCTCCTGAAACAGATGGAGGAGCATAATATCAAAGGATTCCCCGTAGTGGACGACGAGAGTAAACTACAGGGAATAGTCACATGGAGAGACGTACGCCTAGCCGAACACGACCTCAAGATACGAGACGTGATGACTGAAGAAGTGATCACAGGCACAGAGGACACTGACCTTGAGCAAGCTATGAAGATACTCCACGATCACAGGATCGAGAAACTCCCCATCGTGGACAAAGATGGACGAGTACAGGGCTTAATCACTATGAAAGACATCACCCTCAAGGGCAAGTTCCAAGAGGCCGTAAGAGACGAGGAAGGCAGACTGCTCTGTGCAGCTGCTACCAGTCCCTTTGACTTACCGAGAGCCAAGGCACTAGACAAGTACGTGGATGTCATGGTATTGGATGTTAGCCACTTCCATAACAAGAACTGCTTTGAGGCAACAAAAGAGATCATCAAGAACGTCGAAGCTGATGTCATCGTAGGTAACATCGGCACATATCAGGCAGCTGAGGACATTATCACACAACTTGATGGCGTAGCTGGGCTCAGAGTTGGCATAGGCAGCGGAAGCATCTGCAGCACAAGTGTAGTAACACGTGCAGGAGCAC
>JAHLLU010000236.1 GCA_020444005.1 archaeon | reverse complement strand
CAGGCATCAACCGCTACATGTATGCTGTAGGAAGTTGCTCCGCTTGAGTCTAAAATGGAGAACTCGTTCTCACCTGTTGCAATGTAACTAGGGTTATCTGGCATCCAGTATAAGCTAACACCAATTACCAGCGCCAAGAATAAGGAAATAAAAGCGTATATCGTTCGGGTATTCTTCATCTTGTTACATCCTTAAAATGGTTATATTTAATATAAAACTAAGTTTTAGAACACTTGAATATCTGACTTGATTATGAAAAGAGGCAAACAAGCTGGAAGGTAACAGGGTATTGGTACCAATAGAATTCTTTTTTTTGAGAATGGCGAAATTTGGATTCATTGTTTATTGGTACCAATAGGTTTGAATTCGTTGAAGTAAAAATTTGGCATGCGATTTTATTGGTACCAATAGACGGGTATGTCGCCTAATTGAAGAGAGTTTGGTCTCGGGTACCCTATTTTCTATTGGTACCAATAGACTGGTATGCCCCGCAGACACCGCATATTCCAACCCGAAATAAACCCAACCATGAGAGCCGTCCACCAAAGACTCACAGCAATAAACACCAATGATGAAATCACCAAAGAGAAAACCCAGTTATTCAAACTCTTATGGAGAATGCACCAACACAGAACCGGACCACCCCACTACCCAGACATAACAAAAAACGAAATAACCAAACTACTAGAAACCACCAGAAAAACAATAGAACCAATCTAACCCCAGAACATGCAATTCTTATACACTGACAAGGGCTCCGATACACTATGAAATCCAATAGCCTTGTCCCCGAGTTATCCATCACCGATTACCAACAAACACTCCACTTCTACACAGATATACTCGGATTCAAAATCGAGTACCAACGAGAAGAAGAGGGATTCGCATACCTATCCCATGGAGAATCCCAGATAATGATAGACCAGATAGGATTAACTAGAACATGGATGACAGGCGAGCTAGAGTACCCACTCGGAAGAGGAATCAACCTCCAGATCGAAGTACCCGACGTAGACAAACTCCTAAAACGATTACACCAAAACAACATCAGCCTCTTCATGGAGCTAGAGGAAAAATGGTACCGAAAGGATGATGTCGAGGTGGGAAACAAACAGTTTCTCGTACAAGACCCAGACGGATACCTGTTACGCTTCTTTGAGGAACAAATTGAGTAAATCGAGTTTACCCCCACGCAGCGAGGTACCTATTGATGAGACATGGGACCTTGAAAGCGTCTACCCAAGCCACACGGAGTGGGAAAAAGCATACACGAAACTCACAGAACTATTACCCAAACTACAGGCATATCAAGGCAAGATCAAACAAGGACCAGAACAACTACACGAATACCTTGAACACGCCCAACAAGCAGGCATAATAGCCGGCAAACTACGCAACTACGCCAGCAACTATTATTCGGTTGACACCACAAACCAGCGTAACGCAGCACGAGTTGGACAAGCACGAACAATATTATCACAGCTTCAGGCAGCCACCTCTTTCTTTGAGCCTGAGCTCATGGAGATTGGACTGGATGAGGTTCAGAGATGGGTTGATACCACCCCCAATATAGCCTACTTCAAACACGCATTGGACAAGCTCAGGCGCAAACAAGAGCATGTGCGCAGCGCTGAAGTGGAAGAAGTACTAGCCATGACCTCTGATCCCCTCGGTGGTCCATCAACCATCTACAGCTCGCTGAACAACGCGGACCTAGTTTTCAAGCAAGCAGTATCATCGACGGGAGAAACGATCGAGGTAGGACAAGCCAGCATAGGCGGCTTAATCACCGACCCAGACAGAGAGACAAGACGTACAGCCTTTGAGAACTACTCTGATGGGTATCTCAGGGTGAAGAACACGATGGCGGCTACCCTAATCGCCCAGTTGAAGGGGGACGTCTTCAACATGCGGACAAGAAACTACGAGTCCAGCCTCCACGCATCCATGGGACGCAACTATATCCCAGTCGAGGTATACCACAATCTACTAGAAGTATTCAAACGAAACCTACCCACTTGGCACCGGTACTGGCGTCTCAGACGGGAAATCATGGACGTAGACAAGTTCCACGTATACGACATCAAGGCACCACTCACCACAACTAAACCAAGAGTATCCTTCAAACAAGCAGTAGACTGGATCAGCGAAGGACTAGAGCCCCTAGGAAAAGAAATTGTACAGGTCATCCAAAGAGGCTGTCTAGAGCAGCGATGGGTAGACCGCGTCAGAAACAAAGGCAAACGACAGGGAGCATTCACAAGCGCCACAGCGGGAACCTATCCCTTCATCATGATGTCATGGGCAGGGGACCTATTCAGCCTAAGCACACTAGCCCACGAGCTGGGTCACGCCCTCCACAGCTACTACTCGTGGAGAACACAGCCATACATCTATGGAAGATACAGCTTGTTCGAGGCAGAAGTCGCGTCTAACTTTAACCAGGCTATGGTCAGGGACTACCTTTTCAGGACACAAACAGACCGTGAGTTCCAGATCGGGTTAATCGAGGAAGCCATGAGCAACTTCCACCGCTACTTCTTCATCATGCCGACCCTAGCACGGTTCGAGCTAGAAGCCCACACAAGGGCTGAGGAAGGCAAACCCTTGAGCGCTGATAGCCTCATTGATTTGATGGCTGAGTTATTCAAGGAAGGCTATGGTGACGAGGTTGAGTTTGACCATGACCGAATCGGCATCACATGGGCTCAGTTCGGGCACATGTACATCGACTTCTACGTCTACCAGTACACCACAGGCATCAGTGGAGCCCACGCCCTAGCCAAACCCATACTAGCAGGCGACCTAGACGCAGTGGAAAGATACCACAGCTTCCTCAAGGCAGGGGGATCAAGGTACCCAACAGAGAACCTGAAGATGACAGGCGTAGACCTCACAAAGCCTGAGCCGGTTGAGAATGCTTTCCAGTACCTAGCTGGATTAGTAGATAGACTGGAAGAATTATTTAGCTAAGAACAATAACCACTCTTTTTTTTCTATAATAAATAAAATAAACGAAACCATGACCCACAGGGGTCTGGTTAATCAGCCCAGAGGCTTAGTACCTTGCTGGCCTGTGCTTCTTGTAGCATTCTTGGCAGTAAACTGGACGTCCTTCCGTTGGTTTGAACGGAACTTCTGTCTCTTTTCCGCACTCGGAACATGTAACCTTGTGCATCTCGCGTGGACCGCGGTCATTCCTGCGCCTATCTCTATAACCCATAACTTTCACTCCTATTGTGTGACTATACATAGAATATTTCGTTAGGATACTCGCCGTACGCTCCTTGAGCGGCGACGCTTGCACTTAAAGCATCCTATAAAAAAGCCGTAAAATAGGTCATTTAGTATATTTTGGGACACAAAAGCGTGACATATTTGAGTATATCAGGACGCCTTATGCATCCTGGTCTGATAAAATCATATGCTCACTTCATTTCACGGGTTAAGACACCTGATAAACAACCTACTGCACCCGCAGCCTTGATCAACTCATCTATGAGAACCGTATGATACTCCACACCGAGATCACTGTAGAACGCCTCAGAGACAGGGTTACCACCGGGCATCAATACTCTTCTTGGACCCAGTGTGACGAAATTTAACGGCATCCCCTTGACCGCCTCATCAAGATCAGGTAT
>JAHLLU010000235.1 GCA_020444005.1 archaeon | reverse complement strand
TGATAGTTGATCGTAGTTTGATGTTAATTGGCTGAAGTCTGTTTGAAGGCGTTGTGTTTCTATCATGTTTGCGGCTAGTTCTGCTTTTGCGTCTGCGTAGAGATAGATGCTTCCCAATAATCCAAGGGCCAAGACTATGACAAGTATTGGCGTGTATTTTTGAGACCCCAAGTTAATCACTTTAATTCAGCGGTTGTTGGGTATAATGGTTCCTCTAAGGATCTATGTAATACATGTTTTACATAAAGTAAAGTTTATATTACAATATGTATAGTATGCTTTACATGATGAGGTATGGATAAAGAAACATACAACCGGATAAAAGCCGCAACAGGAGCGGGAATAGGTATCATAGTCGCTTACAGTGCAATAGTAAACTCATGGGCTCTGGCATCTAGCGCCATAGTACTAGGCATGGTAATACTATTATTAGCAAAGAAGAAAGTAGACCAAGTTCTTTACGATGAAAGGACAAAAATCATTAGAGAAAAATCAGCAAATGCAACATTAGGCATAGTAACAGTTGGGTTCGCTGCAATAGGCTTGGTACTCATAGAGACTAGCTTCTGGGGCTATACGGCAAACAAAGAATACGGATACATTTTCGCCTATATATCACTGCTAATAATGGCGATTAATGGGTTCTTCAACTGGTACTACGACAAACAGCTAGGAGGTTAAAGGGGTTGGAGAACACCATCAAGGTACTCCGGGCAGTGAAGGGCTTAACTCAGGAACAACTAGCAGATGACTTGGGTGTTACCCGTCAGACAATTCACGCTGTGGAATCTGGAAAGTATAACCCTAGCATAGATTTAGCTTTCAAGTTGGCGCGTTACTTCGATACGAGTATCGAGGAAATATTCCACTACGAAGCTTAACTTTTCAATTGTTTTCAGTTTATCTTATATCAAACCATATTGCTAGTCTTTTGAACAACATGGAGCCAGACAAAGAGATCGACTGCATTGGATTATTCTGCCCAGAGCCCATATTCAGGACAAGAACAGCCATTGATGAACTGGAAAAAGGACAAATACTGAAAGTAACAGCTGATGACCCTGCTGCCGAGGAAGATTTGAAGAGATTAGCCAAGCGTCTTGGTCATGAGGTGCTTGAGATTACTCATGATGGTGACGAGGTAACCATCATCATAAGGAAATAGTTTTCACCATATGTTTTAATTAAACCGATCCACTTGGAACCTCAGAAATATTATGCAGGTATATTTGGATAATGGAGCTGGAAAAACAGTAGATCCCCGGGTAATCGAGGAGATGAACCGGGTGCATACAGAGATCTATGGGAACCCAGCCAGTTTTCACAGTAAAGGATTTGATGCATTAAAGATCTTGAACGATTCCAGAGCCAAGGTAGCGGCATATATCAACGCTGATCCCGCTGAGATATTTTTTACATCTGGTGCAACCGAGGCAAACAACCTTGCATTGATTGGCGGCGCTAACCGTAACAAGAAAAGAGGCACCAAGATCATCATCTCCGAGGTCGAGCATATCAGCATCATAAACATAGTGAAATCTCTCACAAGACAGGGTTTCACGATGGAGATGTGCCCAGTAGACCAGTATGGAATGGTTAAGCTGGATGAACTGGAGAAACTCGTAGACGATGAAACCTTGCTGGTATCCATAATGACTGCAAACGGCGAGATAGGCACCATACAGCCCATCAAAGAAGCCGCAGAGATAGCCCATAAACACGAGGCATTATTCCATACAGACGCCACCGCAGCCATGGGACAGTTGAAGCTTGACGTAAAAGAACTGGGCGTTGACCTGCTCACCCTCAGCAGCAACGACCTCTATGGACCAAAAGGAGTAGGAGCACTCTATGTCAAGAAAGGCGTCAGGGTCTCACCTACCATGATAGGCGGAGGACAAGAGCAGGGCCTAAGATCAGGAACCGAGAACACAGCAGGCATAGTGGGGATGGCGAAAGCGGCCGAGATCGCCATAGAGGAACTGGAAAAGGAAGCAAAACGTCTCACAACGTTACGTGACCTGTTGATTAAGAAGTTATTGGCGGCGATTCCTGAGAGTTATCTTAACGGACACCCAGAGAAACGGTTGCCAAACAACGCAAACATCAGGTATAGCTTCATCGAAGGTGAAGCATTGATCATGAGTCTCGATGATGAGGGAATACAGGTAAGCAGCGGCTCAGCCTGTGCAGCCAAGACCCTTGAACCCAGTCACACTTTATTGGCTTGTGGCTTGAAACATGAGGAAGCTCATGGAAGCCTAGTGTTTACTTTGGGAAAGAATAATAACCGCGAACAAATGGAATACGTAGTTGAAAAGCTCCCGGCGATAGTGAAGCGGCTCAGAGCCATGTCTCCACTGACCCCGGAGGAGTTAAGATAAAAATGTACAGCGATAAAGTCTTGGACCACTTCAAGAACCCTCGCAACGTAGGCGAAATGGAGAACGCCGACGCAGAGGGAACAGTGGGAAACCCAGTATGTGGCGACATGATGACCATGTACATCAAGGTAAACGGCGACAAGATCGAGGACGTAAAGTTCAAGACCTTCGGATGCGGCGCAGCAATCGCCACCAGCAGCATGACAACAGAGCTAGCAAAAGGCAAAACACTAGACGAAGCCCTAGAGATAAGCCGCGAGGACGTAGCAGAGGCACTGGATGGACTACCTCCAGTGAAGATGCATTGCAGCAACCTCGCAGCTGATGCACTACATGAGGCAATCAAGCACTACAAGGAGGAACAAGGAAAGTGAGCGAGAAAAAAATCATAAAGTGCGCTATTTGTGACCGTGTTGCAGAGGGCGAGGAATGCCAACTAATGACTGTTATCACCAATGAGAAGGGTGAAGAAGTCAAGGTCTGCTGTACTCATATGGCAGAACAAGAAAGGTAACAATTCTTAGTTTGTCATTTATTTATTTTATTTTCTGCATGTGTTGTTTTCACACAGGCACGATTATTTGTTGATAATTCATGTGGCATTGAATGGTGTATGTATGTCATAAAGTGGGTATTCTTTTTCCTTACTGTGAAAAATGTGAGGAATACAAAGCCTGTAAGGCGTTAGCGGTTAAAACCGAGAATTGTGTTCAGATACCTGAAACACCGGTTTTTGCTACTGCGTAACATATTATTTGTTATATTTGAGTCTATAACTAGATACTTTTTATAAATAATAGAAAATGATGAACATAATAACTACAGAATAGTAGTAACCAAACCCAATAAGTCTATATCATGTTATAACTACATAGATCATATAGTAAACCTAAATAAGCACGGTTGACGCTAGAAGCTCCAAGGAGTTAAAAAAGGTGGATAAAGAGAAAATCGCTGAATCGATATCCGCGTTAATGAATGCTCCATTGATTACGTTAGCAACATTCGTACCACTGGTACTAAAGTATGGCAACGGAAACACAGTTAATCTCCTAGTAATCACCGGGTTCTTCGGATGCGTGCTACCCCTCATAGGAGTAGTCGCGTTATTGAAGATGAGCCTGATAAGCGATTTTTATGGCTCAAAGAGAAATGAACGATACATCCCGTTCCTTATCACGATATTCAGCTACCTACTTGGAACAATATACCTCATACTCATACAAGCACCGGGACCAATCACAGCCCTAATGGCATGCTACGTGATCAACGGCA
>JAHLLU010000234.1 GCA_020444005.1 archaeon | reverse complement strand
CTGACTCAACTAACATGAAGACATCAGTTATAGCCTCATCAGTCAACTCCTCGACAGGTACACCATCACGCCTAAGCTTCGTCAAGTCCTCCGTCAAAGTAACAGCAAGTAGAGTAGTTGATACCCCCTCGGCTGCTAGCTTCTCAAACAAGGAAAGATAATCACTGTCAATGATCTGAGTCGCCAATTTCTCGTTCAACTCATACTCTTTCTGGTAACGAGCAAGCTTAGCCTCAGGCATCTCGGGCAACCGACCCTTGATCTCCTTGATCATCTCAGGGGTAATCTGAACCGGTTTAACATCAGTCTCAGGATACATCCTTGCTGCTCCCGGACGAGGACGAGTAAACCGAGTAGTCCCATCTGGGTTCGCTGAACGAGTTTCCGCTGGAACACCATCAAGGGCTTGTTTAGCGCGGTCAACAACCGCGATCAAGGCAGCCTTACATTTCTCCGCCATATCCGCTACGATAACAACAGCGTCATCAGCATCAGCCTCAACTGATTTTCTTAGTGTCTCAACCTCGGCTTCAGTGATCTTGTAGCCGGGAAGCTCATCAGTATGGAAGATACCGCGTACACCACCCATGAACTTGGCGTGGTCACTCATCTCAGTACCCAGCCGTCTATTTGGACAAAGCTCCATGCCTGTGAGACCATTGAATCCTTTGAGTTTGACGGCATAGACCTTTCCGCCTTTCTTCAGGGCATTGACTAGTATCCTTGACTCTGTATCCTTGAATAACTCTGAGACATCTTGGAGGTTCTTGGGTAGCATCTCGGCTTTTACCCCACGTTTCTTGAGGGTTTCAGATATCTCCACGAGAGTTGCTTGTCGCTGTGCCTCATACTCAACGATGGTCTCAATCATACCAAGGTCTTGTGCGCCCTTGACCTCGATGATGGCTCCATTCATGATGCTTACGTTGATGTCCTGCCTGATGGTGCCTAATCCCCTGCGCACACGGCCTGTAGCCCTGAGTATGCTGCCGATTCTAGCAGCTACATCATAGACCTGCTTTGGTGTATGCATCTCGGGGGCTGTAGTGATCTCAATGAGGGGGATGCCAAGCCTATCCAGTCGGTAAGTGATTGTGTCGCCGTCTTCCTCTATCTTACGTGCAGCATCCTCTTCGATGGCAACTTGCTCAAGATGATAGATTTTCCCTGCTGCCACAAGTTCGCCTCCGAGGCTGATGACGCTTGTTCTTTGGAATCCCCCTGTGTTGCTGCCGTCAACTACGGTCTTACGCATGATCTGAACCTCGTCAACAGGGGCCCCTTTTGTGAGTAGCGAAAACTGTAATCCTATGTCTAGTGCCTCGGCGTCCATTGGACCCGGGGGCTCCTCATCCATCTCCACCAAGCAACAGGAATCATAGTTTGCCTGATAGATGATCCTCTTTCCCTTTAAGAACTCGAATAACGCGGCTGGGTCTATCTCCCCTAGCTCGCTTTGGGCTGGTCTGAGTTTACGTGTGAATGTGTAATCGTGTTCATCCTTGTTGATCTTCGGAGGACAACTGCAGAATAGCTTGTGCTCTGTGTCTAGCTCTTGATGTATCTCGATACCAACAGTCAAGCCTAGTTTCTTATAGTCCATTATCCCATCCTCCCCAAATATGGTGTTCGTGGATTCAACTCCCCAACAAGGTTAGCGAGCATAAGCTTCTTCACCTCATCAAGGTCGTCGGTTTGACCCATACACCATTTGAGTTTAACGAAAGCCGTTTCCCCATGCATGTCCTCCATGGGAACCGCGCCACGGTCAATCAATTCACGACCATGGCTGTAGACGTTCAGGTTTACTCTACCCCAGATACACTGACTAACGACACCCACAAAGACGCCGTCCTTGCGTGCCTTTTCCACTGCAGGCCATAGAGTCTGGTTCACCTGTCCCAGTCCAGTGGCCTCGATGATCATGCCCTTGTAGCCGTCATCAATATAATATTCTAGGAGTCGTGGGTCCATATCCGGGTGGAACTTGACTAACGCTACCTTGTCGCTGAACTTGTTAAATAATTTGGGTTCAGCATCTCTTCTTGGAAGATAATCTGGGTTAATCATCTCCACACCGCCATCCTTGTAGCGTGCAATTGGGAACGCGTTCACAGGCTGGAAAGCATAACGTGTACTGGTGTGGCATTTCCTGACCTTTGTTCCCCTGATGTAGCTGATGGACTCGTCACTCGTATTCTCGTGGAGTCCAACACAGACCTCTGCAAAAGGAGCATGAGCCGCAGTATAGACGCCACCCATGAGGTTTGTAGCGTTGTCGCTACTGGGCCTGTCGCTACTTCTTTGGCTACCTACAAATATTACTGGACAGGGTAGGTTCTGGATCGCGAAACTCATGGCTGCTGCGCTGTAACCCATGGTGTCTGTGCCGTGTGTGAATATGATGCCGTCTGCGCCTGCCTTGATCTTGTCATAGGCTCTCTTCGCCATTCCTTCCCAATGCTTGTGACCGATATCCTCGCTAAACACACTGTAAAGTATGTCAGCGTCCACGTCAGCTACCTCAACTAGCTCAGGCACGATAGCTAACAGATCTCGGCTGCTCATCGCGGACACAACACCACCAGTCACGTAGTCTACGCGGCTTGCGATGGTGCCACCTGTGCTGATGATACTGACCTTTGGTAACCCCACCTCGGCTTGTGGTAATGGTGGTTGTTTGAACTCTGGTTTGGGTGCGGTGCCTACCTTGTTTATCACCATATCTTCACTGTAGGCTAGTCCAACGTTGTACCCGGAGACCATTTTGAGTATAAGATGCCAGTCGTCGAAGGTCTCAACCCTCGGCATGAGGCTTCCCCGGTACTGCTGATTATTGACAACTACCTCCAATTTATCGCCAATATCAACCCCCGCCGCAGCGAGGGCTTCCTTGAGTTGTCCACGGTATCCGGTTAGCTTGTCCTCCGACATATAAATCAGAGAAAAGAAACACCTCTACATGTATTAAAATATGGTTAATAGGACTCAAGAAATTGAATCTATTTTACGCTAATTCAATAAGACGCTTGACCATCAAATGAATCAAGAAATAGGTTTGTTCAGAATCCAGATAATTTTCCAGAGTTTCATCAAAGTATATTCGTGCCTCAGCGGGGAACTCTTCATCAGCGAGACTCATTACGATAGTGATTGGCACCCTTGGAAGCACATCAACCTTGACAGCTAGGTCTCCAAACTGGAAATCAGTCTTTTCACCCTCAAAAACTTCCACAGCTTGAACCAGTTTGTCTGGATTGGATGCAAAATGGTTCACCAAGGTTATTGTTTCGCCTGTGTATCCTCTGCAAACGAAATGGTTTCCCCTTAACTGTTTTGAAGTGATGGGTTTTCCGGTTGGTAACTTGTCTTGGGCGTCGCTGTAAGCAGATAATACGTAGAAGATTGTATGAGTTATACTGCGATATGATTTTGCATTAGATTCAACGGCCTCTCCACTGAAGATATCAAGTATTTTACCGGTCTTGGTGTCGAGGTTGAACCCTAGAAAAGATATTACTGGGTTATCCGAAAAACCGTTTTTTCCGGGAAGTGTCTTGATTTTGTCTTTACAGTTTTCCCATGTCCAGAGTTCAGCGGGATGAGACATAGCAATACTTGGGAATACGGGTTTAAGAATACACGAGATACTAGAGGTGTTTTCC
>JAHLLU010000233.1 GCA_020444005.1 archaeon | reverse complement strand
AAGGTAACCAAGCTCTGAACGAACATGCCTACGCCTAGCCATTGCCATGTGTTAGTAAATGCAGGTATCAGAAATGCGCAGGCATATCCAAAGGTCATGTACGCAATTAACTTGATTCTACCCTGATAATCCGCAATATAACCTCCAAGTGGATAGAGGATAAGACTAGCAGCCGTACCTATAGACATCAGTTGACCTACAGTCTCATAGCTACCGCCGAGACTCAAAACGTACAAGGACAAGAAAGGCCAGATAATATCAATTGTTGAACGCCAAACGCATTCACAAATAGTCATGACGAGAACGTTTCCCTTCATAAAACTGAATATCTCACGAATAACGGCCATAGAATCCCCCTAGATGCCCCCCTAGAGGTATTCAACTATTAAAAGCTTAACCACACCGCTTTTAACCCAGCCTGTAAAATACTTTAACCGGTAACGATGGCAGCGAAAAAAGACAAGATCACATGGATAACATGTCCTGACTGCGGAAGCAAAATAGGAATAGTAATCTCAGTAGGTAAAGCAGAGACACGTGTGATTCATCAAGAGCCATCATCAACAGAGGAAGCTTGGCCACCACAATCAGCCCAAGCCATTCTAGAATCAGCAGGAGTAGACACCTCACAATTAAACATTGAAGAGGATGAAACCCAAATATCAGTCAGCCCAAAGAAATTCCTAGGCGACCTATGGGGACCAATCAATGACAAGATCAGGGAGATCGGCGGCAACTGGGTACGAGACGGCAGAAACAGCCGCTGGGAGATACCCAAAGAACAAAACTAGTCTAGAATACTCGCTATCACTTCTTTAACATAATTCCCAGTTCCAGACACCTTGGCAACCTTCTCAAGATACTCTACCCACTGAACACCCAACGCGTATCTCCACTGCTGATACACCTTCTCAAGCATCTCATAAGCACCCGTATGCCGAGCGCAGAAAACAGACCCCTCCACCTTATCCCTGAAACAAAGCTTACACGAACCCAAGTCACTGTTCGGCTTACCAAGCACAGCATTGGAAATAGTCCGCCCAATCTGCCCCTCATTCTCCTTAAAACGAGCCAGAATAGGCTTCAACTCCTCGACAACATCATCAAAGACAACCGAAGCATCCTTCTCACCTGACTCAATTTCCTCAAGCTCATCTTCAAGGTCTCGTGTTAGCTTCACATCAATAATCTCAGGACAATAATGTACAAGGGTCTCAACCGTATTCTCCCCCAGACTAGTTATTGCAATTTTTTGTCCACGAATATATCCCCGGTTATACAATGTATCAACTATATTGCTTCGAGTTGCCTTGGTACCAATCTTCTCTTGCTCCATTTTACGTATGAGTGATGAAGCGTTAAACCGTGATCCGGGTCTAGTGTACTTTCTTCGAGTTGATAACTTGGTCACAGGTATCTCTTGTCCCTGAGTTATCTCGGGAATCACCTGATCCTTTGAAGAATAATACGGGCCATAGTATGTGGTCCACCCCGGTTTCTGGGTAACAACTCCCCGGAGATAGAAGATATGCCCATTAACATCCACCGTGACATCAGTCTTCAGCTGCACCAAAGGCTTACCAAGAGACGCAAGAAAACGCCTCACAACCAAATCATAGACCTTCTGCTCCTCATCCTTAAGCCTCCTAGGACGCTGCCCCGTAGGATGAATCGCTGGATGCGCAGGATCATCTCCTTTTCCGGGTCTTGACTTGAACCGCTTCTCTTGGACCAGCTCCTTGGCCTCACCCTCATATGCTGGATTCTTAGCAAGATTCTCCAGTATCTCTTTGATACCGATGCTACTAGAAATCTTGTTGCTCTCTGTGCGAGGATAACTGATGAAAGCACCTAGATAGAGGCTCTCGGCTGCCTTCAAGGTAGCAGAAGGACTCAATTTATGATGCTTGTAGGCTTCTCGCTGGAGGTCGCCTAGGTTGAATGGGGGAGGAGGTAGCGTCCTTGATTTCTCTGATGCTATATCTGTGGCTTGACCTGTTTTTCCCCTACAAGCAGTGGCCACTTCCTTGGCATGTACCTCGCGTTCCAGTCTTGGTTTCTCATACTCCAACGAGTAAACAGACCCTTCGATCTCGGTCTCAGCGTAAATCTTCCAGTAGGGAACAGGTATAAAGCTACGAATACTATGCTCATGATCATAAACAAACTTCAAGGACGGCCCCTGAACCCGTCCAATACTCAATACCTTCTTGAAGTCAAGATAACGCCTAGCAGCAATCGTCAAAGCCCTACTCAGATTAATACCAAACAACCAGTCAGCCTCATGACGCGCCTTACCCGCTGCAGCCACCGGAAAATCAAGACTCATACTCATGTTTTGCCAAGAAGACACCAGTTCTTTTTCTGTAAGGGTACTGTATACCATTCGTCTTGATTTTGTTAACGCCTTATCCCCGATACCATGCTTGATAATATTAAACGCGATAAGACTACCCTCTTGATCATAGTCACATGCACTAACATAGACATCCACTTGTTTACCCAAGCCTATGATGGCGTCAAGATATTGTTTGGTATAGGAAGCACGCTTGTTCTGTTTATAGCTTGGCGTCCATTTGATATCAAAAACAGGATACGTCCATCCTTTACCAACCTGATCAATGGAATACAGGTGACCCACAGCGCTAACAACCACCAGCTCATCCCTGCCACGGTTAGCAACATAAAAAGTAACCTTACCATACTTAGCGTTTCTAGGCGAGCCATCATCATCAAGCGCATACGCTATTTTACGCGCTGAGCTTGGTTTCTCCGTGATAACAAGGACTCTAGGACACAAACTAGTACTGAGATACCAAATAGGGCAATAATAGTTATGGTTACCACAAAACTAGGATTTTACCCCATGTTTTCATCGATAATACCCTAGGGTAAACCACGTGAAAATATGTCTTGATCGATAAGATTATCCCACATCAAACCACATGACAGGGTGATGGAAGCCTTCACAGCCGTCTACAGCAACCAAGAGATAATCGTACCCACACAAGCAGAAGCAGACAGCCTACTACAAGACGGATATGGATACAGGAAAAACAAGATGCATCACCTCATAGGCGTAGAGACCCTCTACAACGTCGAAAGAGGAAAAATACACGTCATCGATGAAGAGACCAACAAAACACTAAGCTTCCAAGAACTACTTCACCTGTTATCACATGACGACCCCGAGCTATGGATCAATTTCATAGTCTACAAGGACCTACGTCAAAGAGGCTTCATAATAGAGATAAAAAACCAGTTCAAGGTCTACGAACGAGGAGACTACGGCAAGAACCCCCCATCATATCAACTCAAGATAATCTCAGAAGGCAAACCCATACAACTAGACAAACTATTAACCGAAGTCGAAGAAACATCCAAACAGAATCTTGAGACAAAAATAGCCGTGGTTGATCGCCGCGGCGAGATAGTATATTATGGGGTAGAGGAGAAAAACCTCTAACCAAGTTTCTCAGCGAGCTCAGAGATCAAGACTTTTTCCTGTTCACCTGTCTTCATATCCCTGATTGTAACTGATTCTTCGGCTAGCTCACGTGCACCCACAACCACTACCTTAGGTATGTTTTTCTTGTCGGCGTACTCGAACTGTTTTCCGAGTCTTCGCCCCATCATATCAACCACCGTTGATATACCTGCATCTCT
>JAHLLU010000232.1 GCA_020444005.1 archaeon | reverse complement strand
CAAAGAATCCTAGACATGGGTCTAACCCCCGGGACCTATTTCAAGATGGTGAACGCCGCACCCTTCCATGGACCAGTAGAGATCGAGGTAAGGGGAACAAGCCTAGCATTAGGACGTAAACTAGCGTCTCAAGTATATGTGGAAGTCGATGACAAAGATGAGACATGGAAACGCCCACACCCTCACGGCCCCCACCACAATATACAGAGATAATAAACCATGTCAGAGCAAAAACTCATGTTTGCGTTGGCTGGAAACGCTAACGTAGGCAAGAGCGTAATTTTCAACCAACTAACCGGGCTACACCAGCACGTAGGTAACTGGCCCGGAAAAACAGTAGAAAGAGCAGAAGGAACCCTAAACTATCAAGGACAAGAGATCGACGTAATCGACCTACCCGGTATCTACAGCCTCAGCACCTACAGCATTGAAGAGATTGTCAGCCGAGAATATATAGCGGTTGAACAACCTGACGTCATAATCAACGTAGTTGACGCAAGCACCCTTGAAAGAAACCTAGCGTTCACAATACAGCTTCTTGAGCTACAGCCCCGGATGGTGATAGCTCTAAACCAGATTGATATAGCAGAAGCAAAAGGGATACTGGTTTACACTGAAGAACTGAGCCGGGAACTGGGAGTCCCAGTGGTACCCACGGTTGCGGTGAAAGGCGCAGGGCTAACAGAGCTTGTGAAAACAGCTATGGAGGCTGTAAAGGGTGAGAAAGCCAAGCCTATCAATTATGGCTCTGAGATAGAGGAGGGAATAAAAAACATAGTAGAGGAGCTAAAAGCAGAAACTCCCTACCCTAGTCGCTGGATAGCCATCAAACTTCTTGAAGGCGATGCCGAGATCGAGAGAATCATCTACGAGAGACAACCAGAGATAAGAACCACGGTTGACGCTCAACGAGACATCATCGAGGAAATACATGGACACGAGATAGGCAGCGTCATGACCAGCGAACGCTACGGATTAGCCAGCATCATATCTGAGAAAACCACAAGACACGTGATCCCGGATAAGACTCTACGAGACCATTTAGAAGACCTCTCCAGTCATCCTATCCTCGGATATGTTTTGATGATAGCCAGCATCCTAGCCGTGTTCTACGGCATATTCAGCTTCGGAGACTGGCTCGCAGGAACCCTTGACGCGGTCTTCGGTGTATTACAAACAGTATATTTCAACACAGTTGGCAACACAGATACCACCAACTTCATCTGGAACGCCGTTGTTGACGGCTTCATAGGCGGCGTAGTGGTAGCTATACCCTATATTGGTCCATTCTACCTTGTCTTGAGTCTCTTAGAAGACAGCGGATACCTTGCACGTGTCGCCTACCTGATGGACTCAGCTATGCACTCCATCGGACTCCATGGGAAAGGCTTCATTCCAGTGATGCTTGGCTTCGGCTGCAACGTGCCAGCGGTACTGGGTGCACGTATAATGGAGACTGAAAGAGAGCGTCTGATCTGCGCGTTTGTAGCTTCACTAGTGCCTTGTGCAGCACGTAGTATTGTAATAATGGGGCTTGTAGCGACATACGTTGGGTTCAGATGGGCGGTACTACTCTACTTGATAGACTTTATACTCATATTCGTACTCGGGAGAATCGCCTACAAGGTAGCACCCGATGAACCAGTCGGACTCATCATGGAACTACCCGGGTTCAGACTACCATCAATGAAAACCACCGCACAACGCACATGGTTCAGACTCAAGGACTTTGTCTACGAGGCATTCCCAGTAATGATCATCGGAAACTTCGTTATACAGGTAGCAGCTTTCCTCGGTTTACTCGGAGTTGTCGAGAACCTGATGAGCCCCATAACAGTATCTTGGCTTGGACTCCCAGCAGCCGCAGGAGTAGTACTGATATTCGGCATTCTACGGAAAGAGCTTACACTAATACTATTAGGGTCATTGATGGGTACAACCAACTTCGCAACCATACTCACCCCTGTACAGATGTTCGTGTTCGCCTTCGTTGTAATGGTCTATGTGCCATGCCTATCAACGATTGCAGCACTAGTGAAGGAGTTTGGTATGCGAAAAGCCTTGATAATAAGTGGTGTTGAGGTCGCTGTGGCAGTAGTGCTTGGAGGCATTATACTCAGAGTATTACTCTTCATTGGGCTCCCCTAGAATCACCGGGTTATCAGGGTCAGTATTATCAACTATTATACTCGCATGCTTCATGGGCTCAGATTCCACGTGATATAATCGCTGTCCCAGAAGATACCGGGCCCTATACTTTCGTTTGATCTCCTCAGGCATACCAGGATCACGGTTGATGCCCCTTCGTAGGCTCTCCTCCTCACTAACATAGAGATAAACCGAGTAATTCCAGTAACATCGAAGCTCACAGCGGTGCGTGAACACTCCATCAAACACGAGAATCGAGTTACACTGCGCCTTCTTCTTAGGTACATCAACCACCTGATCTGTCCTGTAATCAAACACCTGTGTCCTGTAACTCATACACCCAACCTTCAGGGGCACAAGCAGATGCTTCTTCAAGGATACCAAGTCGAAGCTATCCCTGTAATATCCTTCTGGATCGTCTCGTCCACGCTTATATCTGATAGCTCGTGGGTTATGAAAGCCATCGATTGATGCCTCAATCACAACACGCCCAGTTTTCCTGAGCTTCTGAGCAAGCTCATTTGCTAGAATCGTTTTACCCGCAGCGTCTCTTCCATCAATAGCCACCAGCAGAGGACGACTACATTCGATAGCCAGTATTTCATCAGCAATGCGTTGAAGGAGTTCGCTGCGATTCATAGACAAAATAATACGTTTTTGTTATTTAACCTCGGTCTTCTGAAGCGAGGTTAATGCTGCCCCAGACAAAACCAGAATACCACCAAACATGGTGAGGAAATCAGGCACTGTACTGTAGAGAATGTAGATGCCGATAAACGCGACAACCGGCTCAAGATATAGCCAAACAGCAGTAGCCACAGAGTCGATCCTGCTCAACGCATAGTTCCAGAGAAAATATCCCAAACCGCTACAGATATAGGAGAGGAAAAAGACGGCTAGCCACTGGTTATTTGTTAAGGTCCAGACGGTTCCCCAGTCTGATGTGAGGGACATGGGTATCAATGCAATGGTGCCAAATACGGTTACATAGCTTGTCACCATGGCTGGCTCAGTGTATTTCTTGAGTAGCCTTCTGCTAAGGGTTGAATAGAGTGAAAAACATACAGCGTTACCAAGCAGACACGTGATACCTATGAAGAACCGCGTGTTCACAGTTCCCAGCATGAGGTTTGGATACGTGATTAACACAACTCCTGTGAATCCGAGACCAATGCCAAGCAATCGTCTACGGTCAAACGCCTCTTTTAATATTAAGCGAGAAGTCAGCCCAGTAAGTATTGGTATGAACCCAACCACGATTATAGCCGAGACCCCCGCGCCAGAATACTGTACACCAGTATATTGCAGCCAAAAATAGATGCTGATACTGAGAACACCCAACAACGCCATGTCCTTAAGATCATCCAACGAGGGAATATTGCCCTTCAAGTGTCCCCGAATGAGAACAGGTGAAAAGAGCATTGATGCGATAATGAAACGAAGTGTAGCCAGCAGAACAGGCGAAAGGGTCTCAAGAACCATTGATGCTGCTACGAAGCTGAGCCCCCATACGGTGGC
>JAHLLU010000231.1 GCA_020444005.1 archaeon | reverse complement strand
CCCGGATACGAGGGAAAACGCACAAACCTCACTGATCACCCTGACGGCGTCATGATTGGTCCAGCTATTACTAGCAGCGAGTTCCTTGAGACAACCGCAGACAAGGTACTGGTTATTGAGAAGGGCGCCATGTTCAACAGACTCGTCGAGGAGAGGGCTCATGAAAAGTTTAACGCGTTACTTATTCAGACAGCGGGTCAGAGTCCGCGTTCTACGCGTGCTATAATTAACAGGCTGCATGAAGACTATGACCTTCCTGTGTATATCTTCACGGACGCTGATCCATGGGGACTGCACATTGCAATGGTTATTATTAGCGGTAGCGCTAATGCGGCTCATCTTAGAGGGCTTGCTACGCCTGACGCGAAATGGATTGGAGTGCTTGGAAGTGACATTGTGAATTATAAGCTGCCTACTGAGCCATTGACTGAGTATGACCATAAAAGACTCCACGAGTTGAAGGCTGATCCTCGCTATGATGATCCCTTCTGGCAGGAGGAGCTTGATATCTTGTTAAAGATAGAGCAGAAGGCGGAGCTGGAGGCATTCAGCCGGTATGGCCTCACCTATATCGTTGACGAGTATCTACCAGCCAAGTTGCAGCAGTAACCATTTTAACCCTATTCTACATCAAGATGGTGAACGCCAATGGTTGACCTCCCTAAACTCGATCTAACAGGATTCACATCAGTCATTGCAGGGTTCATATTCCTAGCAACCGGACTATTAATGTTCATCAACGCAAGCAACACGGTACCTGACCCAGTAAGTCCAGCTGTCATCAAGCTCCTTGGAGTGATATCTGTCTTGGTGGGAGTGGTCCTACTGGCTTCGCGGGATGAATAGAAGTGGCTGTTAAGGGCATTGTTTTAGCTGGTGGTATGGGCACCCGATTCAGACCCATCACAAATTATCTTCAGAAATGCATGGTCCCAATTGGGGACAAAGAGAAGCCCATACTAGAATACATCATCAGGCTCTACAGACACCATCAGATCAATGACTTGGTGTTACTGGTTGGTTATAGGTATCTCCAAATCGAGAACTATTTTGACCATGGAGAGCGTTTTAACGTAAAAATCACCTATGTGGAGGATAAACCCGGATGGAAGGGAAGCGCAAACGCGATACTGAACGCCTACCATGAGGGAGCATTCAGCCGTGAAGACACCTTAGTAGTCTATTACGGGGATATTGTGAGCAACATAAACCTAAACGAGTTACTCAAACAACATGAAACAACTGGCGCAAAAGCAACCATAGCTCTTACAACTGGTTTAAAGATCAATGAGGGCACCGCAGAGGTTGAAGGAGACTGGGTGAAAAGCTTCCAAGAGAAACCAAGACTCCAGACTAGCGCAAGCATCGGAATACTGGTGCTTGATGGCTCTGTTATTGACGATATGCTTGAGCTTCATGAGGTGGGACAGTTCCCAAGCTTCGACCTGATGGGTGATGTGGTCCAATATCTGGTTGAGAAGAAGCAGAAGGTAGCAGCTTACCTCACCAACGCCTTCTGGTATGATGTGGGAAGCATCGAGCGCTATGAGCGACTAAGCAATGAGCGTATCAGCGAAGAACTAGGTTATTTGCTTTAGATGGACGGAAAATTCTTATTCTATACCTAAACGTATCAAGCGAGCTAGATTGTTAAAGACCCTAGTCTTAGCAGGAGGGTTCGGTACCAGGCTCAGACCCTTGAGCTGTAGCCGACCAAAAGCACTTTTCCCAGTAGCCAACAAACCACTAATCGACTATACGCTAGAGTCATTGAGTGAGGCAGGCGTCGAGACCGTTGTCTTGGCGGTTTATTATATGGCAGAGTCGCTTGTCCGTTACCTTGGTCCAACCAAAAATGATCTTGGAATTCTGTATCTAAGGGAGCAGCGCCCAATGGGTACTGGCGGTCCCATAAGACAAGCCCGGGACATGATGAACGGGGAGAAGTTTATGGTGATGAACGGAGACCTTCTCACGGATTTCGATTACAAGCGATTGATCAATTATCATGAGGAGAAGGGTGGAATCGCCACAGTAGCACTCACACAGGTTGAAGACCCATACAGGTACGGCTCAGTGGAGCTGGACTGGGAGGGAAGAATAACACGATTCGTGGAAAAACCAGAGCTTGGGAAAGCTCCTAGCAATCTCATCAATGCCGGTATCTACATACTTGAACCCGAGATATACGACTACATTCCAGACGGTGGAAAAGTACGTATAGAAACAGAGGTATTCCCTAAATTAGCCGAGGAACAACAGCTCTATGGGTTTGAGAGCCACGGCTTCTGGATGGATATCGGGGAACCAATCGATTATCTGAACGCAAACGCCGCCATACTTGCAAGACAACGCAAAGTGATCAAACCAGACTCAGTAGAGATTGATCCCGCAGCAGTAATCAAGGGACCATGCAACTTCGGTGAAAACGTCAAAATAGGCGCAGATTCACGGATTGGACCCAATGTTTCACTAGCGGATGATGTGCAGATAGGAAAGGGCTGTCGTATCGAGAACAGCGTCATTTTCGCCGGGGCTGTGATAGAAGATTATAGCAGCGTCAAGAACGCGATACTAGGCGAGAACAGCGTATTGGAGCGCTGGGTAAAAGTCGAGTCAGGTAGCCTAATCGGAGACTTTGCCCAGATAGGCGACGGGGTTACCATCACAGAAGGGGTTAGCATCTGCCCGAGCAAGTCAATTGAGGAGAGCATACTCAAACCAACACAGGTGATGTAGTGGGCAAATACTTCGGCTCCAACGGCATCAGGGGAGAAGCAAACAAAGACTTCACCCTAGAACTAGCCTCCACAATAGCGGCTTCAGCGGGAAGCCTCCTCGGAGAAAAAATAGCTATTGGACGCGATGGAAGAACCACAAGCCCCATGTTCAGGGACGTCGTGGTTAGCGCTTTGCTTAGCGTGGGCTGTGATGTCCACGATTTTGGTGTTATCACCACCCCAGCCTTACAATATATGATCAGCAGAAGTGATCTTGAAGGCGGCATAATGGTGACAGCCAGCCATAACCCACCCCAGTTTAACGGCGTCAAGATCATGTACCATGACGGCGTGGAAATACCGAAAAAACTCGAAGCAGAAATCGAGACATTAATCGATAAGGGTGGTCCCAAGCCATGTAACTGGGACAAGGTTGGAAAAGTCTCGTACCACGATTATATAGAGGAATACACAGACGCGGTCAAGGAAGCAGTAGACTATACTGCAATCAGTGCTAAAGGATTCAAGGTAGCACTAGACCTTGGTAATGGAGTAGCAGCAATAACTGCGCCTCTACTCGCAAGTAAGCTTGGATGCAACGTCTATACATTAAACTCGGAAATAGATGGCACGTTCCCCGGAAGAGGTTCAGAACCTACGCCAGACAATCTAATTGATTTGAAAACCATAGTAAAAATAACTGGATCAGACATTGGTATTGGTTTTGATGGGGATGGAGATAGATTAATAATAATTGACAATAAATCAAAGGCAGTTTGGGGAGATAAAATTCTTGGTTTGTTCGCTCAAGAGTTTCTAAAAAAACACCCTGAAGGAACAATTGTTACTCCAGTAAGTAGTTCATCAGGTATTGAGAAAATCGCATCAAAGTATGGAGGAAATATTTGTTGGACAAAAATTGGGAGCGTTGTAGTCAGTAGAATTATGGTTGATAATGGT
>JAHLLU010000230.1 GCA_020444005.1 archaeon | reverse complement strand
AGGACTGAGATGATTCTCCTTGATGTAAACTCACCAGCTATGATGATCAATGCTAGTAGAAATGCAAGGGTTATGTCTCGTATTGGCGTGGTTTTAAACATTGTATCTCTTGGTTTGAGTGTCTCTGGATCAAACTTTGCCCTCTGTCGCTGGAGCCAAGAAACCATATACAGTAATGAACAAGGTTGGTTTTAGAATTTTATCCAGAAAATGGCCTCTCTGTCAGATCGTTTACTAGGTTAACGATCTCCTCAGGATGATTTGTGCTGAAGAATAATTTTTTACCTCTTCTAGGTTTTACTAATACTCCTGTTCGATAGTTTTGGATGAATCCGATGCTCCAGTCCCACCCGAATCTGATTCCAAAGCCACCGTACCAGTACCATCGTGGGCTGTGAACCTTGAGGCTTTCTATGTTACTTATCTTGATGCTGTGTTTGATTACGCCGAATCCAACTTTTAGTCTGGTTGATGTAATGGTTACCTCTAGTTTCATGAAATTCGCGTAAATAAAACCAAGAACCATTATGATGAACACCAGAAGCTTCTGTGGAATCCCATTAGACGTCATAATGCCAAGATACATTATGAGTCCAATCATTCCGAATATAAGAACCCCCATTATCGGATGTGCTGGAACCTCTTCCACATACCTTGTGTCGCTGTTGTAATCTGCCACATTAATCGTTTCTTGATGTAACCTAAAGGGGTTGCTGATGGGTAAGATAAAATCGTTGAACTGTGTAGATGTTTGTATGAAACAAGTATGGCCTGATGGCAACCAGTGTGCTGCCTGTTTTACTTTTGATCTTGACGCAGAGTGGGTTTTCATGGGTAATGACCCGAGTGTAGCTGAAAAACCTCGTATACGGAGTCAAGGAGAGTATGTCTGGAACTCAAACATTATCCCAAGACTTCTTGATGTCCTTGATACACACGACCTCAAAGCAACATTCTTCGTAGTAGCTATGAACGCTGTTAATCACCCTGATGTTGTTGGTGAGATTGTTGACCGTGGACATGAGGTTGCTACTCATGGCTGGAAACATGAAGCTGTTGATCATTTGCCATATGACGAGGAGAAAAAACTACGCCTCAAGATGATTAAAGCTATTGAAGATGCTACTGGTGTTCGTCCAGTGGGTAACCGTGTGGCTGGTGGCGAGATTGGACCCAATACACATGACATCTTGAAAGAGCTTGGGTTCCTCTATGATAGCAGTATGCGTGGCAGTGACTTGCCGTATAAGCTTGAAAATGGACTGGTTATTGTACCTAGCTATTACGAGATGGATGACTTCCACTTGTTCGCGGATTATCCTTTTGGTGCCTATAAGGCGCGTATGATGAGCCCCGAGACTGGTTACAGGATATGGACAAACGCCTTTGATGGTTACTATAGATATGGTCTATGTTGGACCACTATGTTCCATCCTCAGATTATCGGTAAGCCGGGTAACATCATGCTCTTGGAGCGTTTGATTAGGTATGTGAAGAAGTTTCCCGGTGTCTGGTTTGCCAGTGCAGGTATGATTGCTGAGCACTGGAAATAATCTTCGTTGTCCCAGTTTTATGGGATAAATTTATATGAAACTAAACAAAACTTGTTTTATACTTTCAATACCAATTGAAAGATAGATGTGGGGGTAACAGTTGCACCAGTACCAGATCGGGTTAACCGCATCATACATAGCGCTAACCCTAGGCGGCTTCTACTTCATCTACGCCATCAAATACTATATTTCAAGTCTCATAGCTCTCGCCCTCTTCTCAATGGATACATCACGACTACCCCCTGAACACAGAATACATAGGATACTGGCCCAGAGGGACGGAGAGCTTGTGCCTATTGGTGATGAGCCATGGGTCTCAATCCATCTGCCTTTCTTCAATGAATTGAATGTGGCTAGACGTATCCTTGAGGCTTGCATGGACATCAATTACACCAACTTTGAGGTGCTGGTAGCTGATGACTCAAGAGATACTACCGTGGAGATTCTCAGGGAGCGTGGATGGCAGCACAGTAGCCCCATCATCAAGTTTGTCCACAGGAAGGACCGTAGTGGGTACAAGGGTGGAGCATTGAAGGAGGCGATGAAGTTCATGCATCCTCTCGCTGAGTATATTGTTGTTTTTGACGCTGACTTTGTGCCTCCTGCAAATATTCTACGACAGTTTATACATCAGTTTAGACTCCACGACAAAGATGTAAAGCCCGTCGCCGCGGTCCAAGGCTATCAGCTTCATTACTTGAACCGAAATGAGAACTGGATCACCAAGGGTGTACGAGCTGAGTTCAGTGGCAGCTACATGATTGAACGTCTCGCGGAGGAGGTTTATGGCGCTATGAAGATGGTGAGTGGTAGCGTCTTCATGTTCAGGGCTGGGCTTCTACGGGAGCTAGGTTGGAATCATAGTATTACTGAGGACTGGGATTTGACGCTGAGACTCTACCTTGAGGGGTTTAAGGTGGTTTACACTCCTTTGATTCAGGCGCCAGCAGAGATTCCAACCACTGTTAGAAGGATCATCAGACAGCGGATGCGGTGGGCGGAGGGACACACGTATGCGGTCCGGAAATATTTCCTTTCTGTAATTCGCAGTGGGAGAATAACTCTTGCCGAGAAGCTGGAGTTTCTTTACTTTGCTCCCTACTATCTTCAATCCTGTGTCTTTATCATTGGCTGTGTGGCTTGGGCTGTGGCTCAATACTATAAACGACACCCTGTCTTCTGGACGTCTACGCTTGGCTGGAGTTTGGTTTTGAGTAATTTCTGCGCGATTCCGTTGATGGGGTTGACGGGTGTTTTTCTTGAGGGGGATTTGGCTGAGGATTACAGTGGGGTGTTTAGCTTCATTGCCCTAAGCTATTTTATTATGCCGTATCAGGCGTATGCAGCTTTGAAGGGCTTGTTAGAAGCTGAGGAGGGTTACTGGGTTAGGACCTTGAAGACTGGTAATGTTACTGATTATTTCTTGGGTGTGAAGCTCAGGGGACTGATTGAGTGGATTAACCGGTTGAGGACCAAGCGGGATCTGGGTCTTGTTGATGATCTTCCGGTTATCAGGCTTCCTGTTAGGCGTCTTCTCTTTTTCTGTATTGTTTTTCTTGTTTGTTGGCCGTTGCTTGAGTTTGCTTGCGGTGTATCAACGGGGGAGTGTCTCGTGTATAATCTTGGTTATGTGTTGAGAGGTGTTGTGAATGGGTAGACATTACAGTGTAGCTGAGGGTAACCTCTATATCTACACCACAGGTAGGGACCGGCTCCTAGACTTGGGGGTCTTTCCGAAAGAGTTGAACTTGTTTGAGGCTGACTCTGCTTGGCGGATCAGTCCATGGATCGCAGTCGTAGAGGATGTGCTGCAGCAGGCAATTGAGATGGCTCAGATTATTCTACAGTTGAATGATTATGAGCGCGTAAGTATTCCTGTTCCAGCCTTAGAGCATTATTTCCTCGACGGAGACGAGTACAGTCTGTTAGAGACAATAAGAGAAGTGGGTGTAGAGGTGGCTCCGGTGGTTAATCTACCGGATGACGCACCCTAGGGCTAATAGTAGCCGTATTTGATTACGGCTCTTCCGACGGCGTTGTAGCTTGCTCTTGGCTGGTCTTGATAGACTGTGCAGCCTGGTCCGAGCATGAAGCCTCCGCCCTCGCCTGCATCCTCGATGGCCTTCTTGACGTCTGCTTCCACTTGGTCTATCTTACCTGACCGCATGCTGTC
>JAHLLU010000229.1 GCA_020444005.1 archaeon | reverse complement strand
GTACGCCCATGTTTCGTGGATTTTCTATGACTCTGGCTCCCGCGTTTCTAGCGTTGATGCTGGTATCGTCTGTGCTTCCATCATTTACTACCAAGACCTCATCAACAAAAGGCAGACACCGCTCTACAACTGATGCGATGGTTTTTTCCTCAAAATATGCTGGAATCACGGCAGAGACGCTTAGTTTTGTCTCCGCCATGATTGATTACTCCTTTAAACGGTATTCTATTAGCTGCTTGATGCCTTCTCTTACTGTCCAGTCGTTCTCGAAGCCAAGCTTTGATCTGATCTTTGTTAGATCATAGCTGAACTTTTTGGTTTCTCCCTTGCGTGGTGGAGTGTTGATTGCCTCGGCTTCATCGCCTGTGGCTTTTTTCACTTCCTCCATGGTCATGGCTGCGATCTCGTTGATGGTTAAAGTCTCGCCTCCAACATTGAATGCTTCACCACCGACACCGGGTACTGTCATGCCTCGCATCATTGCTTTAGTGATGTCCTGAACATGTACAAAGTCTCGGCTGTACTCTCCGTCACCATAGACCGTGATCTTTTCTCCGCCTATAGCCTGATTCACGAACTTGGGGATTACTGTGCCCCAGCGTGTATAGAGGCCGACGCCATAGATATTACCGAAACGTAGGTTTACGGTCTCAATGCCATAGTTATCATAGTAGGTATCGATCATCTGTTCACCTGAGACCTTTGTGACGCCGTAGAGGTTCAGTGGACGCTGTGGATGGTCCTCTGTAACTGGCATCTTCTGTGGTACACCATATGTCGCTGCGCTGCTGCAGAATACGACTCGGTTTATACCGAGTTTGCGCGCTGCTTCCATCACTTGGTATGTTCCGTAGACGTTTACTGAGACTGCTTCCTCTGGTTTCTCATTGCATAGCACTAGTCCTGGTAAGGCTGCTAGATGCGCTATCGCGTCACAGCCCTCCCATTTCTTTGTGAGTAAATCTAGGTCTCTAATGTCTCCGATTACCCGCTCTGCCTTTTTACCAATTGGGTGCTCCGCTAAGTGACTATAATCTCCTATCATCTGGTTATCTACGCTAACAACCTCATCGCCTCGTTCTAGTAGCTTCAATACTAGTGTCGATCCGATGTACCCTGCTCCTCCAGTTACCCCTACCTTCAATCTTGTTCACCAAAAATATGTATAATTAGAATAAAAATGGGAGGTTAAGCGGTCCACTTGATCTTTGGATCAATGGTGTGGCGCATTGCCTCGATGCGATCCTTGTACTCCATGAGCTTGGGGATCGTGATGTGAAGCTCGTCCTCTAGGCTGTTTGTAGGTTTGAAGCCTAGGTTAGGCAGATGCTCCATATCGGGCTCATAATAGTGCTCTTCAGCTTCGAGTCTTGGGTTGGGGATGTTCCATATTTTTCCTTCCAATCCGTACTCCTGAGCAACTTTGGATACCCTCTCAGCTAGATCGTTGACGCTATAGGTCTCATCGAACTGGTTGAATACCCTGTACTCGCCTTCTTTTGGTGGGTTCTCGATGGCGATTGTGAAGCACTGCATGCTATCCCGTAGAGCAAGATAACCTCTTGTCTGTCCGCCTTTACCATAAGGAGTCAAATCGTGTCCGACTACTGCCTGTGCACAGAACCTGTTGATGGCTGTACCAAACACCTCGTCGGCGTCATACCTTGTTAGGAGGTCATCGTTGACCATCTGTGGTGTGTTCAAGCCATGAACTACACCCTGCATTACGTCAGTGGCTCTGATGCCCCATATCTTGTTTGCGAACATGAGGTTCCATGTGTCATGGACCTTTGTTAGGTGGTACCAGCTTCCTGGTTGACGTGGGAAGGGTAGCTTGTCCTTGCGTCCACGGTATTCTATCTCGAAGAATCCTTCTGGGATGTCTAGGTTTGGTGTACCGTATTCTCCCATGGTTCCCAGTTTTAGTAGGTGGCAGTCTGGGACATTGTCTTTGATTGCGAATAGTATGTTGTTGTGTCCTATGATGTTGTTTACCTGTGTGAAGTTACAGTGTTCAACATCGATCATGCTGTAAGGTGCGGCTGGTATCTGTCCAAGCTGGACGATACAGTCTGGCTCTTCTTTCTTGACTGCAAGGTTTACAAAGGCTGACTCTGTGAGGTCGCCTTTGTAGAATGTTAGGTCGTTGCCTGATGCTTTCTTGTATGCGTCCAGGCGTTCTTCCATTGATTTGATTGGGGTGATACTTTGGCTGCCTATCTCTGCTACCATCTTTCTTCGTAGCATATTGTCTATTCCGCTTACTTCGTGTCCCTTGTCTGCAAGGTACATGCCGAGGGTCCAGCCTAGATAGCCGTCCATTCCCATTATCATTACTTTCATTGAGTTCACCATTACTCCATTCTGAGTATATGTTACTACCTTTGGATGGTAAGTTTATCTCTTATAAATCCTCTTATCTAACCTCTTACTACAAAAGGTGAGTAACATGGAACCCCAAATCAACCAAGTAAAATTTCAACTAACCAACATGGGACTCAACGAGTACCAAGCATCAGCACTAGCTCACCTCATGTTCCTAGGTGAGACAAAAGCTACAACACTAAGCAAAGCAAGCGGGGTACCAAACGCTAGAATTTATGGCGTCCTCGATGAGCTCAGCCAAAAAGGCTTGATAATTATCAGACCCGGTAGACCTGCTCTCTATGCTCCGTTGACTCCACAGGAGATAGCGGATGCTTTGGAGACCGCGACTCGTGAGGATATTAGACGCGAACTCACAATAATCCAATCCTACAGGGGTGAGTTTGAGAAGGTATCCGAGAAGGTGTTCATGAAGGCGGGTACATCTGAACAGCGTACAAGCCTCATTAGGATAATCAGCGTAGGTGAGGTAAGCCTAGAAGAGACCAAAAAGCTCTATCGACAAGCCAAGGATAGATTGTTGATTTCCACTCGAGCTATGGAATATTTTGATGATGTTAAGGATGAGCTTCTCGGCGCAAAGGAGCGGGGTGTTGATATACATATGTTGATGCGTAAACCAGTATCTTTGAACGCAGAGGATGCCTCTACACAGAAGGAGACAATAGCTGAACTGAGAAGCCTTCTTGGGGATGATATTAAGATACGTTTCAGTGATGAGGTGGAGATTAGAGGCTGTATCATCGACCATGAAACCGGTGGAAAAGCATTGTTCTTGGTTGAAGAGGAAGGTGTCCCGTTGTTTCTCCGTGAAGCAGCCTTGACTGCTCATCCGGGTGTAGTGAAGGCTTTAGGAAGTATGTTTGATCTGAAGTGGCGTAGCGACTCCGAGTCAGCCTAATCCCTTTAAACCAGTTGTATATCAGATTCACTAGAATACAATGCCCAGATGCTCTAAATGCGGTGCAAATAACGACCAAAACGATCTATATTGCTGGAAATGTGGCGAAAGACTCACTGCAGAATATAGGGTTGAAGGCTTTGATGCACTCCTAAGCGATTTCCGGTTACAAAGTCTATGGGCTCTCAGATTATTCGCCTACATAATCGACCTGATAATCGTAGGCGTATTATCGTCACTTCTTTCGATTTTCGCCTTCATACCTTTGTTAATTGGATCTTTGTTTGGTGGTAACTGGACTTGGAGTGGAATCTGGGCGCTTCCACTGTATCTAGGTTTAGCTCAGTTGGTATACTCAGTTATACTTGAATGGGTATATGGAGCGACTTTTGGTAAACAGATACTTGGTTTAATGATCTTATCACGGAATAGTGGTAAACCC
>JAHLLU010000228.1 GCA_020444005.1 archaeon | reverse complement strand
ATTCAAAGTACTGGAACCCAACAGCACCGAGATAATCCGCTACGGCGACATGGGACTCAGCTACGGCACCACAAGCAGCACCATCACACTACAACTAGGAATACCAAGCAACAAAGTCTACGTACCAAGCAACCAAAACTTCAAAGTCGAGGTAGAAAGCTACACATCCGCCCGAGGAGACACTGTGTATAGAGAAATCACCATCCAAGACTTTATTGAACAAACTCTGGCACCCGGTGAAACAGTGACCATCGATCTACGAAGCCGTGTACTGCCTGAAAGCGTCGAAAACCTTCAGACTCAAACAACGGCAGTAGAATCCCTCATCATCGAGAAGGAGGAACAGGGATTCTTCTTGGCTGTTGAAAGGCAACACTTGGGTGAGGTTCAGCAAACCATCGACGCAGCAGAAGCACTTCTTATTCAGGATAACTTTGAGGAAGCTTTCACAAAGTCACGGGAAGCCTTTGTGCTCTTGAGTGACTTGGAGAATGGATTAAACAGTCTCCTGACTGATGCATCGAGATCAGTCTATATTCTTCTGGGGTTCATATGCGCCACATCAATCGTGGTAGCATCACTACTCTACGAGAACAGCCTAAACAAGGCACTGTTCTCCACCGGTTTCTACGCGGTTCTACTGATAATATTCTATTATCTTCACCCCGGCGCACAGATAACCGATAAAATAGAGCTAATCAAAATATCAGCAGTATCCCTCATAACGGTCAACGCTGCTGCGTGGATACTGCCCAAACTCATGAACAGGGGCTCAACAGGCAGAGACATCAGCCTCGCAAACATGACCGTACCCATATTCAGCATCGCTAAACGAAGCCTGAGACGCAGAAGACTAAGGTTCTTACTCACACTCACAAGCGTCCTATTGCTGGTGGCTAGCTTCATCAGCTTGACAAGCTTCACGTCAGGATACGGTCTCAGCTTCACAAAATCAGGGAACCCGGTCCAGAAAGAAGGAATAATGATCCGGACACCTGATCCGCCTCCGGCACGGGCATTAGCTCCCTTCAGTGGAGGAACAGGAGCCGCTGGACCGCTACCACTGGATGAGTCAATACTGGAATGGTACCGGATCATCGAAGAAGTAATTGATATTGTACCACGATACGAGAACTATGCCCAGCGCCAGTACAGGGAATCCTACAAGCCCATCGCGTACATTGGACGTACACCGATATTCGGCATGGTGGGCGTCGATCCCAACTATGAGGCGGAGGTTAACCAGCTTGACTCCGCGGTGATAGAAGGAAATTATCTTAGTGATACTCCGGGAGAAGTATTGATCTCCGCTTTACTAGCTGAGAGGCTAGAGAAGACGGTTGGAGACCCGTTGACCATTATCTCACAGGAGATAACTCATGAATTTACTATTGTCGGTATACTGGATGATGAGATACTTGAGAGCCTAACAGACATCGATGGTTATAGTATCATGCCGCAGAAGATCATTGAGCTTGAAAGAATAGAGGCGGATGGACCAGACTTTGTTACAGAAGGCCTCGCTCCATGTACAGCGGAGGAGACCATATGGGTCAACCTTGAGACAGGAGAAGACTTATCGGCGCTATGGCTTCTCAGGGTCAATCTGGTTCTCAACAATGAAGTTGACCTACTAGACTTTGCCCAGTCCACAGCATTAAACAGAGGCTTCAGGGCTTGGGCGTCAACACATACAGGTGTTTACCTCGCTGAGCTAACAGGCTACTTTGAGGGTAAGGGGCTTCCTATTGTTATTCCATGGGTGATTGTAACGCTAAACGTGGTGGTCACCATGATGAATGCCTACTATGAGCGACGCCACGAGGTAATGATCTACAGCAGCATTGGCATGAACCCAAGACACATTTCAAGCATATTCCTCGCTGAAGCAGCGGTCATCGGCATCGTCGGAGGATGCCTCGGGTACCTCGTTGGTCTAGGAGCATACAAGATAATCTACATACTCACCCCAGCATTACAGGTAAAGCAGAAGGTCTCGGCTTTCTGGAGCCTTGCAGCCATCGGCATAAGCATGATGGCGGTTCTCGTAGGAGGATTATCGGCACTCAAGAACAGCACATCGATAACGCCGAGTCTCAGGAGACGCTGGGTGATTGATGAGGAACAGAAATTTGCGGATGAGATACGGATAGTGTTGCCTGTTCAGGTCTATGAGGAGGAGATAGACGAGTACATCAACTTCCTGTGGGCGAAACTTGAAGCAGCAAAGAAATCAAGGACGATGGCGGTACGCGTCCCCAAGAAAAACCAGACAGGGGAGAAGAGCTGGGAATACACATTCATCTATAGCTCAGCCAACCCCCAGATCTCACCACTATACACGAGGAATAGATTAACTGTGGAGAAACTAGAAGGCAAGACCTATACTACGATTCTCTACACCAAGGGTGACTCGGATAGCGTTAAACAGGCTGGCTCGTTCCTGCGTCAGATTGGGCTGGACTGGAGTCTTGAACGAGAGGGGGAGGAGCACTAGTATGGTAATGTCTTTATGCAATGTGAAGGGACTTGATGTGATATGAGTGGGGAAAAACGCATGGTGTACTTCACCATCAGCGACGCTGTCAGGCTCGGAATTTACTATATTAAGAGACGGTTCCAGCGGACAGCCATCAATGTAGCTAGCATTGGACTAGCAAACAGTTTCCTCACAAGCCTCATAATGACAGACCTATTCTACGCGACATTCAATGAGTACCAAGGAAGCAGCATCGGAGTAGACGCCTACCAGTACTGGCTCGTGGCTGTAGCCTTAATAGTATCCGTGGTAGGCATCACCAACGCCATGCTTATCTCGGTCTATGAACGATACCGGGAGATCGGTACAATGAAGTGCATCGGCGCACTTGACCAGCACATTTTGATGCTTTTCCTCGTTGAAGCCATAATACAGGGAGCCGCGGGAGGAATTATCGGATACTTCCTCGGAGTAGTAGCAGCAGTCCTATCCTCTGGGTTCACAACGGGCTTCAATATTATTTTCATGGTGCCAATAACAGAGTTACTAGGTTATCTTGTGGGCACCACCATACTCAGCATATTGCTGAGTATAATCGCATCCATGTATCCCGCTTGGAGAGCGAGCAAACTACCGCCAGTGGAGGCGTTAAGCTATGAGTTATGATACTGTAATCGAGTTACGAAATCTTGTAAGACATTACACCATGGGAGACGAGACAGTCAAGGCTCTTGATGGTGTAGACCTAGACATTGGACGCGGAGAATACGTCAGCATCGTCGGTCCAAGCGGAAGCGGAAAAACCACCCTATTCAACCTGATAGGTGGACTCGATAAACCCACACAGGGAAACGTCTTCATCGACGGAGTAGACATCAGCCAACTCGACGCCTATGAGCTTGCATGGCTAAGATGCCGCAAGATTGGTTACATCTTCCAGAGCTTCAACCTAATACAGGTACTAACAGCACTGGAAAACGTGGCGCTACCAACAGTATTCGCGGGTACACCCCATGAGGAAGGACTCAAGAAAGCCGAGAAACTCCTCACATCAGTGGGTCTCGGTAAACGAATCCACCACAGACCCGGAGAACTATCGGCGGGGCAACAGCAACGAGTGGCCATTGCTCGTGCACTGGCAAACGATCCAGCTATCATCCTTGCTGATGAGCCTACTGGTAACCTTGACCTTCAGACAGGGCAAGAGATCATTGACCTGCTTCACGGCTTGAACAAGGCACAAGGATTAACCCTAGTAGCTGCCACCCATG
>JAHLLU010000227.1 GCA_020444005.1 archaeon | reverse complement strand
TATCTAATTATGGTTAAATAGTCAGAAATTAATCTAAAACAATACTGGACTCAAATATTACCAAATGGTAACAATCAATTGGAAGTATTTTTATCCTCGTAGACAATCATTCGAGCAGAATACAATTCAATAACCCCCAAAAAGGTTACAGCCATTGATTAACGCCGAAGGACTTCTATTACTCATCTCAGCGACACTGTTTCTCAGCTACCTTAGCGGTATTCTCTACTCACGAACAAAAATACCCGACCTAGTATGGGTGTTGCTATTCGGTATTCTGCTTGGTCCCATTCTGGGAGTTTTTGATGCTGATTTATTCTTAAACGTATTCGAACTCATGCTTCTGGTAACTGTAGCCCTCTTCGCCTTCAACACTGGGATCAGCTTCAATATACAACACATACTAGGAAACACCACACGAGCATTCAACATGGCTCTCGGAACCTTCCTAGCCATAACCGTATCAGTGGGATTTACATTAAACAGACTGCTACCCGAGTCATTCAACCTTGTAACCGGTTTCCTTTTAGGCGCAATGATAAGCGGAATAGACGGAATATCAATTGGCAGTCTAATAAGCAGCCTAGGAAAAGAATCAAAAGGTCTCGGTGAGTCTGGCCAATTTATTCAGCTTGAATCAACTCTCGCAGACCCAATCAAAGTAATAGGCGTAACAACGATAATCAAGATGATTTTACTTACCGGGGCTGGACCGAGAACAGCAGCTAGAGATATCATGTTCACACTGCTTGTCGCTACCTTGATTGGAGTCAGCGCTGGGTTGATTTGGGGTGAGGTTATCAATCGTTTAAGAGATCGTCCCCTCAAATACATGATGACCATAGCTGCTCTTTTTCCCATCTATGTACTATCCGAGGTTTTGAGTGACGGCGGTGGTGGGCCCATATCTGTTTTTCTTTTTGGAGCCGTTTTGATGAATTTTGGATATGTTACTAAGTCTTTGAAATTGAACCTGCGTTCAAGAATTGATAGACGCCAGATAAAGGAGTATCATGATGAGATTACCTTCCTAATCAAATCCATGTTTTTCGTATACATGGGATTAGTTATGGAGTTTGAACTGCGATACCTAGCTATAAGCTTCATAATTACCGCATTGATTATTATGGTTCGATATCTCACTGCAACAATCATTGGCTTAACCCAAGGAATACCAAGAGAACAGATAGCTCATACACGCATCCTCTTCATTCTTGGGCCTGGTAGCTTAGTACTTACCCAGTATGTTACCGAGTATGATCCTGCTGGTGTTTATTTCTCTGATGCTCAGCTCTTTGGTAGCATCGTTATACCCATAGTATTGTTCTCAATAATCTTCACATCAATAATTGGTCCAATGGTAGCCCGAAAACAAAGCACACCCAAACCTGAGCCAGAAACCAAGAAAAATGCACCAACCGAAAAAGAGTCCTCCGAGAACAATACAGAGAAAAAGAAAAACGGTAAGAAAAAGAAAGAGACTTAGTCTAGGTACTTTTTGAACCAGCGCACCATGTGTTCAAGTCGTTCCTCACGGTGTTTTGGTTTACCTGACCTACTTAGTTCATGGCTTTCTCCGGGGAACCTGATAAACTCTGTGTCAACTTCCAGTAGCTTCAACGCGGTGAAGAGCTGTTCCGCCTGCTCCATTGGGCACCTGTAGTCTTCTTCGCTGTGGATGATCTGTGTTGGTGTCTTGACGTTACCCACGTACCGAATAGGGCTTCGTTTCATGAACTCTTCCTCCATCTCCCAGAAATTTCCACCGATCTCTGTCTTACCAAAGGTCCACCCAATGTCACTGACTCCGAAGAAAGTGATCCAGTTTGTGATACTTCTTAGCGTTGAGGCAGCAGCGAAACGATCGGTTTGGGTTATGATCCAGTTAGTCATCACGCCTCCATAGCTACCGCCTGTTACTCCAAGTTTCTTCTCGTCTACCCACTTATTTTGCTCAATGATGACATCAACTGCCTTCATCAAATCATCATAGTCTTGCTCGAAGTAGTGGCCGGGTAAAGCTGCTTGGTATTCCTCGTAGTAGCCTCCGCTTCCCCATGGATTGATGTACATAATCGCCCATCCTTGGGCTGCTAGTACTTGGAACTCGTGGACAAAGCTGTTTCCATAGGCTCCTCTTGGCCCACCGTGGATATGTAGAATCAATGGAAACTTCTTCTCTGGGTCGAATCCCGGTGGCCTCATGAGCCAGCCTTCTACCTCGTGTTCAGCGTTGCTCTTGAATGCGAACCTTTCATGGGGCATTATCTTGGTTTTCTTTTTGTAGTTTTTGTTGAGGTCTGTAAGTTGCTTTGTCTTGTCATTTCTCATGACCCATAACTCGATTGGTTCGGTTGTGCTCAGCGTGGTGTAAGCGATTACTCCATCCTCCGTTATGTCAAAGGTCTCAACACTGTGATCAACCTCACCGATAAGTTTCTCAACATCTCCGCCGTCCTTGTGTATCCTGTAAAGCCCAGCTACCCCCGCATATGTGGATGTGAAATAGATGTAATCACCACTCCATGATGGGTTTGTCGATGGACTGCTCACCCTGATGTCACAGCTCAGCTTTGTACCAAGGTCTTGGTCAAAATCAAGTGTGATGGGGTTCGCCTCTCCATTCTTGTGTATCCAGACTTCGCTGTTGCTACCTGAACCGTTTCTATAATCATGTCCAGTGAAAGCGATCTCATTTCCCTTCGTAGCGATACCGCTGATACTCATCAACTTATCTGTAAGCTTCTCAGGCTCACCGCCCTTGGCATCAACCTTGTATAGATAGCTTCTGCGTAGTACATCTGCGTCTGGTTCAAGGTTGCTGCTGAAGATGATTGATTTTCCATCACTGCTCCATCTTGGGTTACTGACATCAAACTCTCCTTCTGTAATCTGCTTAGGCTTACCTCCAGCTGCTTTCACTGTGAACAGGTGTTTCCTAATGTTCTCATAGAATCCTCGTCCATTGAACTTGTAGCTGAGTCTATCAATGATCTTGACATCACTATCTCCTCTGTCAAAGCGTTTCACGCTACTGACGAACAGTATTTGCTTTCCCTTAGGACCCCATTCAGGTGACTCAACGCCCTCCTCAACCTCAGTTAGTTGCTGAGCTTCACCTCCATCCACAGGGATCAAATAGACTTGTGCTTTTTTCTTCTCTCCCTCTTTGGCTGGTGGGGTAGATGTGAACATGATTGTTTTCCCGTCTGGGCTCCAGCTTGGATTCTTGTCTTTGCCTCTGCTGCTTGTGAACTGGTATGGCTTCCCTTTCTCGGTGTCTACCATCCAGAGATTATTCACGTATGTATCTTCCTCGAAATCCATCTCCGTATGGACAAACACAATCTTTGAACCGTCCGGTGAAATCCTAGGCGAGCTTATTGCCTTGATCTCGCCAAGGTCTAGTATCTCCACTTTTTTCATTTCAGACATAATACTCGAATACTGTAATTCTCTCTGAAAATAAAAAACAGGTGCTAGAACCGTTTACGCTTGGAGGGATAGGGCTGGAACGGTGTACGAGGCTCCAAGTTCACCCAATCGGACTCAGACAAGACATCTTTGAGGCTACGCAATACATCAAAAGTAATCCATCTTGAAGCTAGGGGCTTTGCATATTCCCAGAGACCATACTCCCCTTGCTCCTTTTTTACGAAATCAACGAGATCTTTTACCCGCTGGTCACTGGTTGACGCTTCTACCTGTGTTATGAGTTTCAGAATATGGGTAACATCAAAACGTGCATAATA
>JAHLLU010000299.1 GCA_020444005.1 archaeon | reverse complement strand
CCCATGGTGACCTCGGACCAGCCGGCCATGACCCGCAGCGATGCCAGGGCGATGGCTTCCAGTCCCGAAGAACAGAAACGGTTGACCGTGGCGCCGGAGACGGAAATGGGAAAACCGGCAATCTGGGTAGCCAGTCGGCCTATATTCAGGCCCTGCTCGGCTTCGGGAAAGGAGCAGCCGATCATGACATCGTCGATGTCCTTGGGCTCGAGTTTGCCGGTTTTTTCAACCGCAGCCTTCATGATGAAGGAGAGCAGGTCTTCCGGCCGGGTATCTTTCAAGGCCCCTTTGCCTCTCCGGCAGCCCGGGGTCCTTACGGACGATACGATATATGCATCTCTCATGGAATAATCCTCCTATGCTTACAGGTAATCGATTGGATTAGTTGCGGAGCGGCTTGCCGGTGGTCAGCATGTGCTCGACACGGGCCACGGTCTTCTCCTGTTTCCAGAAATCGACGAATGCCTCTCTCTCCAGGTTAAGGATGGTCTCTTCCTCGACGGCACTGTTGGTGCGGACGTCACCGCCGCTGATCACGTAAGCGATCCGTTTGGCGAGAAACGCATCATATTCACTGACGAATTTGGCCGACTGCATGTTAAACAGCTCGGCATTGATCATACCCTGGGCTGCTGTACCGAAAACCTTGATGGGACGTTTGACCGGCGGCGCGTAGCCTTCATCCACCATCTTGAGAACCTCTTTCTTGGCTTCACCGATAAGGTAGTCCCGGTTGAACACGATACGATCGTGTGGACCGAGGAATCCGTTGGCCCGGGCTTCGGCGGCAGACATGGAGACTTTGGCCATGGCGATGGCCATGAAGGTGGGGATGAAGAATTTCGCAAAATCCACATCCGTAACCGGTTCGGGGATCGTGCTGGTCATTTTCTTCCACAGATTCAGGCACCCGCCGCCACCGGGAAGCAGGCCCACGCCGATCTCAACCAAGCCCATGTAGAGCTCACTGTGGGCAACAATCTTGTCAGCGGCACCCAGACACACTTCGCAGCCGCCTCCCAGGGTCAGGCCGTAAGGTGCAGCCACCACCGGAAAGCTGGCATAGCGAACCTTCTGCATACCGGTCTGGGCTTTTTTCAGGAAAGCGTCGATTTCGGCGTATTTTCCTGCTTTGGCCAGTCCGGCCATAAAAGCCAGGTCACCGCCGGCGGAAAAGGCACCGGGCATGCCCCCCGCCTGATTCCCGATCACCAGACCGGCACCGTTGGCGTCCACATAGTCCAGCCCTTCTGCCATGAAGTCGACGATTTCGCCGTTGATGGCGTTCATCTTGGTGTGAAATTCGAGGCAGAAGACATCATCACCGATATCCACCAGGGAGGCGGACTTGCAGGTTTTCACCGTCTTATTGTCGGCCTTGAGGCCGGCCAGGGAAATGATGTTCTCACTGGTTTTCACCGGTTGGTAGTTGCCGCTGGAAAAATCGTAAAAATAGGGTTTGCCGTTTTCCAACTTGTAAAAGTTGTCGTTTCCGGCCGCCAGCATTGATTTGACAGATTCGGGAACAGTGAAGCCATCGGCTTCCATTTTGGTAGCGGATTCCTTCACACCGATGGCATCCCAGGTTTCAAAGGGCCCCATCTCGAAGTTGAAGCCCCACTTCATGGCATTATCGATTTCCACGATGGTATCGGAAATTTCCGGAATCCGGTTGGCCGCATAAATCAGGTTGGAGGCAATGGCTTTCCAGGCAAACCGGGCACCCTTGTCTTCACCGTAAACAACCGCTTTCATCTTTTCCGGCAATGATTTGGAAGCCTTGGCGGCAGCCAGGCAAGGCAGTTCCACCTTTCCATATTCGGCATGTGCCAGGGTGGCCGGATCGATGACCTTGCGAATTTTTTTCCATTCAGGCGTCAGGTCGGTTTTGTAAAAACCCACCTTGGTCTTTTTCCCCAGCATTTTGCCTTCGATCATCTTTCCCACGAATGCAGGCATGACAAAATCATCCCGGGCTTCATCGTCGGACACCAGATCGTACGTATTCTTGGCCACGTGGAAAAGGGTGTCCAGGCCCACCAAGTCGGCCGTCTTGAACATGGCCGTTTTCGGACGACCCATAGCCGGTCCGAAGAGGGCATCCACCTCGGGGATGGTCATGCCGTCTTCCAGCATGAGTTGCATGGTTTTAACCATGCCCTGAACGCCGATGCGGTTACCCACGAAATTTGGCGTGTCTTTGGCCCAGACGATGCCCTTGCCCATCACCCGCTCTCCATAGTCGGCCATGAAGGCGAGCACGTCAGGAAGCGTCTCTTCACCGGGAATGATCTCCAGAAGTTTCATGTAGCGGACCGGGTTGAAAAAGTGAGTGCCGAGGAAATGCTGCTTGAATTCGTCGCTCAATCCTTCACTCATGCTTTTCAGCGGAATACCGGAAGTATTTGAGGAGACGATGGAACCGGGCTTTCTCACCGGCTCGATCCGTTTAAGCAGGTCCTGTTTGACCTTCAGGTTCTCAACGACGACTTCCACGATCCAGTCGCATGTCGCCAGCTTGTCAAAGTCGTCTTCCAGATTGCCGATGCTGATCAGGTCGGCATCCTTGGGCTGCATGAGAAGCGCCGGCCGGGACATGAGGACCGTATCGAGACCTGCCTTGGCAATTCTATTTCTGGCCACCGGGTTGGTCTTTTCATCTTCCTTTAAGTCAAACGGAACGATGTCCAGCAGCAACGTCTTTACACCGGCACTGGCCAGAAGCGCGGCAATGCCGCCGCCCATCACGCCGCTACCGATGACTGCTGCCTTCCTGATTTTCCTGGTCATAATATCCTCCTGGAGATTTGAGTTGCCCTTATTTCATTTTAACGCGCATGAATAACACGTCACCCGCGCGAAACAGATTTCAGCGCGGCATCAATCGGGTTGGGGGTGGTTTCCGGCACCGCCTGAGACCGGTATTGCCATAAGATGGCCGGTGCCGGAAACGACCTGAGATTCGCTCTTCCCTGCCCGGTCCACACAAGATCCCGGACACAATGCTGGATTCTGGATACAGTTATGGACTTTTTGTTTAACCAAGGCCTCGATGAATCCGGACAAGGTTGAGCGAAAATGAAACTTATTTCTGAATGAACGTTCATTCATTTATCAAAGGAGGAAACGCGCTGTCAAGTCCAAAACGATTCCGGAATTTCCTTTCTGGAAAAGATTTTAATTTGTCCCATTAAAACAAATGTATAAAAGGCAACAACGCGGCGGCGGTCCCGGCGTCTGAAGCGGGGATCAGGCCTCTATCCCGCTAAATGAATTTAAATTCAGTATCTCAGACATTTCAACTTGGATGAATTCTTTTACCTGGGCGGCCAATCTGACAGGAATCACTATTGACGAAACAAGTTGCCATTTAAATATAGGTTAAGGAAAATTGTCGATTTCAAACAAACATAACCCGGTTAAAAGAAATGCTTCAAATTTTGAATATTGATGAATGAATATTCAGTCATGGAATTGGTTTGCCGTCGGCAAAAGCCGGTTCATGCAGGGGCAACAGAATGTCGGCCATCTCTTTGACCCGGATCATAATATCGTAGGCGTCGTAAACGTTCACATGGGTGCCTGGAGGAATCACGTCCATTTCCATGGCCCGGATCTGCTTCGGCGGGAAAAAGTTGTCGTTGATCACGCAGAATCCGGTGATGGCCGCGATACCGCCGGCCGTTTCAACCAGCACCGTCAGACCGCCTTCGGTGTGGGCCGGGGTGTGCATGACCCGGATGCCATCGGCAAT
>JAHLLU010000226.1 GCA_020444005.1 archaeon | reverse complement strand
CTGAAGGAGCTTAACATCGACTTGAGCAGTATGAGCTATCTCTTCGCCGTAAGAGCATTGATGACCCTAACATTCGCGCCAATCACCGGATATGCGCTTGATAGGTGGGGACGAAAACCAACATTCCTTATTGGTATGCTTCTGCTTGTGGCTACTATGCTAGGTTACAGGAATGTAACTGACTATAACTCTGTTCTAGTTATCAGAGCACTTGAATCCATCAGTAACGCAGTTTTGCAAACTACTACTCGTACATATGCTGCTGACCTCATGAGACCCGAGATACGTGGCTTCGGAATGGGGCTCTACATGACCATCGTAGACGAAAGCAGTACCATGGGTGCACTAGTAGGTGGCTGGATCAAGGATGCATTCAGTTTTAGCACCATTTTCGTTATTGGCGCAGTAACTGCGGCATTATGCTTTGTGATAACATTCCTTGGTGTACCCGAGCCTAGTACACTGGAAAAGCTACAAGAAGAGCAAAGACGAGCCATAGCAAAAGACTAGCGCCTTATATTGGCACTAATCCAAACTTTGCTAGGCTCAAAATTATATTCATCAGAATTAAACCGATGAAGCCATAGGTTGCCCCAGTGCGCAGACTCTGACCATAGCTGAATCTTTGTGTAAACTCTCGCCACATCTGCCCTCCGTCCAGTGGTCCGATGGGTAGCATGTTCATCATGGCTAGGTTGATTGCTACAAAGTATAACCAGTTAAAGAATATCACCAGATAGATTGGCATGCTTTGACCGAAGAAAATGAAAACTGGGATCGTTAGAAGCCCTGTAATTAGATTGATGATACTGCCCATAGCGTAGATACGCATACGAGACCAGATGCTAGCCTTCTCCATATCCTCCTCATCAGGCTCAACGGCACCACCAAAAGTAATAACTGCAAACATAACCGCTGCAGATTTCACCTTCACTCCCTCCACGATACACATTACTCCATGCCCAAGCTCATGGGACAATATGATTATTCCCGCGGCTAGGAGAAACCATGGTAGACTGTTTGCGCTGATGGTGACCCCGGGTATCAGTGGCTGTACGGGTGAAGCCTGCTCTGGGACAAAGATGAAGCTCCAGATATTTTTCAATAGAATATATGAGATGAATCCCCCTTGTCCGACGCTGGCAGCTATACCTATGTTTCCGAGTGTTTTCCATCCTGTGGGGTTTATCGCAGCCATTTTGTCGATTATATCATTTAGCCTTGTTGACTTGTAGAGAGCGTATAAAGGAGCTATATCCCAGCCTTTTTCATCGAGCTTGAATTGTTTGGCTAGGAAATAAAACGCGGTCCATCCAACCAGTATTAGCCCTAGTGTGGCGGTCTCTTGCGACATATTCCTTGGTAGTGAGGAACCTCAAAATATAAGTAGACCGCAAAGAAGCTTGAGAACCTTGCAGGAAAACCAAGTAAACTATAACGCTGAACACTGGGAGACCCTTGCGAGGCTACGAGAAGAATCAAAAAAGATGATGAAGCCCCTCGAAGACGCTCATATACGTAGCATAGTATACGGCAGCATTGCTCGTGGCGACGTATCAAATACAAGCGATATCGATGTCTATCTTCCTACTCCTCCTTCACCAACGCTTATCACCGCTACACTGGAGTCAGCCGGCATCCGATATACCCATCGAGAAATAATACAGGCAACCCCAAGCTATGCGGCGAAAGCATACATCTACATAGACGAGCTAAGAGGATACAGCTTCCCCCTTGTTCCATTGAACCCCTCCGAGGAGGATTTTACGGGATTCGCTGGGCGAATAACCTATCCTCAGCTCCTTGATGATATCAGAGTACCCGGGGTCAACAAAGACCTACTATTCATAGAACCCAATCAGAATGGACACACTGAGACCCCCATTAGGGGAATTGAGGGAATAGTTGCGAAGAAACTTGGAGTTGACACTAGAATAGTGCTTCAGCGTCAACGAACCCTTGAACGACGCACACGTGTCGGTAGAACAGGTGTATATATCAAACGAGAATTGGCTCCCGATGAATCCATAGGCACCGTATTCAACGAGTTAGCTAACAGTGACTCAGCTATTCGTCGTAGACTAAGAAAAAAGTGATAAAAAATTAGTTTAAGTTTTTGAAGCTACGTACTTCCACGCCTCGTGGAATACGGACGCCTTCAGCAACTCTTTCACCGATTATGGTGTCGATGTTTTTCTCGCGGGCAGTATCAATTAAGCGACCAGTAACAATGCCATCAAAAATTACTAGCTTGACATCGTTTGCATCTTTCAGCTTCTCAACTAGTTCGCTAACTGGGATACGTCCATCCTGTTTGCCATCAGTCTTGATGAGTACTGCTTCAAGGGTTCCCCTGAGGTCATTAGTTAAATTAACTATCTCCTCTGAGAACCTTGGTGCTTTTTCCTCTGGCTCTGGCTTGGCTTTTGCATCCTCTAAGGGTCTCTTGGCATCTAGTGCTTTATCGATCTCCTCTGGGCTGAGTTCTTCAACTTCTTTGCCTCTTGGAGCACGTGCCACATAAGTTGGTGGCGCTACCTGCATAAGCTCTTGTAGTATCAGGTCTCCGCCTCTGTCACCATCAAGGAAAGCCGTAACCTCTTTTCTGCTTGTGAGGTTTCTAATGGTCTTGGGGACCTTTACGCCTTCCATGGCGATGACGCCTGTGACGCCGCTCTTTATGAGGTTGTTAACGTCCGCTCTGCCTTCAACGATTATGATCTCGTCGCTCTTGCTGATATCGGGGGTTGCAGTGAGTCTTTCTCTGCCGTAGTGAACTGCCTTGATCTTCTTGTCCTCTTTCTGGACCTCGTCCAACAGTTTTTCGATCTCTTGGCCGTCCTTCACTACCCAGTCACGCATGAGTTCTTTCGCTCTTTCAACGATCTTTTGACGCTTCTCAACGCGGACATCAGTAATGTTCTCTACGTTTATCTTGGACTCGCATGGACCTACCCTGTCAACGGTCTCCATGGCTGCCGCTATTAACGCGGTCTCGGCTCTGTCAAGGCTACTGGGAGCAATAATTGTGCCCCTTGTGGAGTCCTTGGATGATTTTAGATTAATATCTATTCTACCGATCTTGCCTGATTTCTGGAGTTCACGTAACTCAAGCTCTTTTGGGAAAAGTCCTTCGGTTTGTCCGAATATTGCCCCGATCACATCATGTTTTTCGACAACGCCTTCAATGGTAAAGTTAGCTTTTATTACATATTTTGCGCCTGCGAATTTCTCTGTGTCTTTCACCTGTGATCATCTCTGTATACTCTATCACCCTTACCGCAGGGGTCCCTAGAATCAATTGGGACCTGCCGGGGCGTTCTTCTCTTTACGAAACCCGTTAATCCGTTCCTATGTGAATCAGGAGAACCGCATTCATCCGGGGTTCCCCTACATGTGAGAGTGATGTGCGTCTTATTAACGCAGTTGGGTTTATCGCCTTGGTGAATAAAAAGGTTCCCGAACAGAGATTAAATTTAAGTCTATGTGATGTGGTATCAATTGAGGCATCGCGTTGGGTATACGTGTCGCAATTAATGGTTTTGGCCGTACAGGCCGCCTAGCCTTCAGATCCGCCTTCGAGAGAGGGCTCGATATAGAGTTTATAGCTGTGAACAGGGGTGATCCCGCAAAGCTTGGACACTTGTTGAAATATGATAGTGTTCATGGTCGTTTCCCATTTGATGTGGATATAGGAGACGATGGATTCACGGTTGATGGTCAGGAGGTGAAAGTTCTCTATGAGTCGGACGCTGAGAAGCTTCCATGGAAGGAGATGGAAGTGGATGTGGTCAT
>JAHLLU010000225.1 GCA_020444005.1 archaeon | reverse complement strand
GTGTGCTGGGTGTAACCCATCTCCTGTACTTTGGCGGCATTCAGCTATGCGGGCTACCCGCGCCCCCTGTAGGAGGGTATCGGCGCCTATTCGCCCTTGCACCCTGCGGGTTAGTCGTCTCACCCATCTCCGTAGCGACCTCATCATCCAATGAATCATCGCATGCCACGGAAGGTATCGTTTCTGTCCATTGCCAAGGGTCTCCCCTTACGCCTCACAGCGTCGCAGCCCTACTCGGTGGATGGAGTTTCCTCAGCCATATGACCGACAGCCACCCCCCAGCTCACCAACCCAATGAACCACAGCCCTTGTGATATGCTTTACTCTTAGACCTCCGACGCTTTCACTACACGGTTCTCTCTTGCACTCAACAAGATCATGTCCAGCATCCGTTGCAGCCCCAGCATCTCATCAGGCTTAGTAACCGGGTCACGGTCATTCATGATACAGTCGATGAAGTGACTCATTTCCTCCCAGTAGGAATCAGTCTCCTCGAACTCAAAGGGCGTATCTACCTCAACGCTATCAGTACTGTGAATCATCCTCTTACCCATATCAAGCCCAGCCTTGTTACCGAGAACCATGACGCTGAACTCTGAGCTAGGCACATTTGCAGCCCAGCTAACCTCAAACGCCACAGTAGAGCCGTCCTTCATCTTGATCAACGCAGAAGCAAGGTCTTCAACATCATAATACCCAGACTCATTAACAGTACCCCAGTCACCAAATCCACGTTTCTCGGGCCCAAACTCAGCATAACTAGACGCCAATACCTGATCAGCATCAAAATTACCGCCAAGCCAACAAGTCAAATCCAAGGCATGCACACCAATATCATAGATAGGACCAGCCCCAGCAAGCTCACGACGGGTAAACCAGCTACCCCAACCCGGAATACCGTTACGTCTCATCCAACCCGTCTTGCTATAATAGACATCACCAAGCACTCCATCAGAGACAAGCTTTTTCGCTGCCTTGGAATCACCTTGGAACCGGCGCGTCAAACCGATCAAGAGTTTCTTGTTATTCTTTCTCGCGGCGTTCACCATAGTTTCTGCCTCAGCGAGACTCGTAGCCATAGGTTTCTCACAGAGAACATGTAAACCGGCGTCAAGCGCAGCCACAGAAACACTACTATGAAGACTGTTGGGTAGACAGTTAACCACAGCGTCCAAGTCAGTCTCATCCAGCATCCTAGCAACATCGATATACAGATTATCATCTGATACACCAGCGGCAGAACCAAGCTTCTCAAGCCGCTCCCTACCACGATTATACACAGCAGATAACACAGCATCATCGTGTGCCTGAATCTGTCTCATATGATACCACGCTATGTCTCCGCATCCAAGTAAACCAATCTTAACGACCAAAAACTATCAAGTACAAAACAATACCCGGGTTTAAAACACCTATCAGAACAGGTTCATCGGTACACGAGGACAAAACTCATTACGGTTAGAAAGCTAAACTCAATTGATAATTATGGCTTCCTCGATGCGCAACATAATCATAGTGATAATAATAGCAATCGCGGTAGGTGGAATCGCTTTCGTGAAAATGGGAGTCCTAGATAGAGAACCATCTCTACCAGACAATGGAGAAACAGAAACATCCACAGGTGCAGAAGAAACTCCCACTGATGACGAAGACCTACCTGAACTAGAAGATAGCACAGTTGAACAAGTAGAGGAGGACGCCCCCAATCTTCCGCCAGAAGAAGAGGAAGAAGAGACACCTCCACCTGTAGAGGAGGAAACAGCTTGGACACCAGAACCAGAATGGTGGAAAGAACGCCAAACACCAATGTTCTCAAACCTAGCCACAGTAATGGTCACAGGAGCCCCCTACCCAACAGGAGAATACACCAAGGAACGCTATCTAGAGATAATCGATCAGATGGATGTCTCAGTGATGAGCTGGTTCGATTATATGTGGAAACCCATCAACAACGACGAATGGCCCGAATACATCGACCTCATGCATGAAAGGGGTCTCTACGTGGTGGGCTGTGATAGCATGATCACAACATGGAAGATGGGCCCCGATCCACCAGAACATGATGCATCAGTATGCCTAGACCCCTACGGCAACAAATGGACCAGCAACTACGGACTCTCAGGCACCATAGGAGAAGAATCAGTCTGGTATGTCCACACATTGATCCACCCAGACTGGCAAGAATACCTACTCGAAGGCATTAAACGCAACATAGACGCGGGAGTAGACGGCTATCTGGTGGATGAGCTCTGCTACAGCGCAGTACTGGAGCCAGACTTCAGCGAATACACTATGACCCAGTTCAAACTATACTTGGACGAAGCACTCACAGAGAACGAGAAAAACACGTACAAGAGCCAGTTTGGACTAGCATCATGGGATGATTTAGACTACGCGAAGGAAGTAAGAAACGCCCTCCCAGCGGCTTGGACAGAATTAACCTATGATGACTGGAGGAACCGGGATATACAGCAGAGCATACCCCTCTACGAGCACTATCAACGATTCCTACGAATCAAGAACCGGGAAGCAGCAGAATACATCATAAACGAGGCAAAACAATACGCTGAAGACCAAGGTAAAGAGATGCCTTTCACAATCAACGTCAACGACCTATCCAGCCCAGAATCCCTCATAATAACAGATCTAGTGGATTTCCTAGACATGGAATGCACATTCAACAAGTTTGAAAGCTTCTACCCCAAGACAAGGGCAACAGCTCCCGTCAAACTCTCTCTAGGACTTGGATTGAGACCTAGTGTACTGACATCAATGGAGACTCGATCAATGATCCTTGAAAAAGGCAAGGAAGAAACCAGAACCCTATACAAGCTCATTATAGCAGACGTCACTGCAGCAGGGGGTTGCATGTATCTGGAAGAAGGAGGGCACGGATTACAAGTAGATTTAGACGCATTGAAGCCATACTATAGGATGCCGACAACCTACCCAGAGTTATTCCAGATAGACTCAAACACAAACACCGTCTGCGTTCTACACCTCTGGGAAAACTTAGACGCTTACCAATCAAAAGCATACTACGGCACATGTAGCCTACTTGCAGACGCAGGGTATCAGTACGATGTAGTCTTCGGAGCAGAAGAATATGATATCTGGGGAGAAGTAAACAAGTATCCCGCACCCGAATACCCCTTGAACCTAGATCAAATCACTGGATACAACTTAGTGATCATACCCGAATTAACTGATGCAACACCCACACACGCCCAGATAATGATAGACTATGTGAACCAAGGAGGAACTCTGCTGGTATTCACATCGACATCCAACATAAACACAATCCAGAACCAGAGAGGGATGAACCCAACCATCAACAGCCTGCTCGGATATCTGAGAGAGGAGGATGCTACCATAGGATCAGGCAGACTCATAACAATAGACCAAGTCAAAGGAACTCAATACATCGACACCCCGGACCATCCAATACTATTAGACTTCATAGGAATGGTCGAACAAACAGGCATAACATCACCCATCACTGGAATGACAGAGGGAACCATAAGCAAGACCATGTACAGCACCACCTCAGAGATAGTGGTACATATAGTAAACAACCGATACGACTGGATGCAGGACACAGTCAAACCCGTACAAGACAAGACCCTAAACATAAAGATACCAACCAGTATGACAGATGAGCCCCTAACAGTCACATATTACACACCTGAAACCACGCCGGAAATAATAGAACACCAATTAGAAGGAGACACATTAACGGTGACACTACCAGACCTTGAAGTATGGGGCGTCATCCACATCACCGTTAGCTAATCGAAGAACCCATTAACAAAAGACACCCATAATACTCCATGACTAAGATATTACTTGTGGGTGAGAGCTGGGTAAGCATCAGCACCCACTACAAGGGATTCAA
>JAHLLU010000224.1 GCA_020444005.1 archaeon | reverse complement strand
CAGCGGGATGAGTTAACAGATCAATTATAGTTACACCTAGGGTCTTGGATGCAGTAACTATACCCGGGTTTATACAGGCGGGATAACCGTTTAACGCGAACCGTGCCCACATGGGCAAGGGTTGAGCAGGGTTCGGGTTCCTAAGAGTGGCGTTCGCTGTGTTTAGTCGTGTTGATGGGGCTGTCCACTGGTAATCAACATAGTCATCGCTTCCCTGATGGGTTATCCACTGGGGGAACTGGTATCTGATGTCTTTATCGAGGTAATCAAGGGCTGAAATATTCTGACAAGCCTCAGTGAAAGGATCATCCATGGGCTCAAACCCAAGATTCTCCTGCAGCTTTCTTCCAAACTCTTTTGCCTCCTCATTGAACACCGGTGGTCCGACAAGGGTTAGGTTCCTGTAGAGTATCTCTGATAGCTTCTTGTTGCTAAGCCCTGTTCTGGTTCTGGCTATGATTCGTTTTGTAACCTTTGTGCCTGTGATCTGAGCTACTCCCTTGGCTGTGTTATCTAGTACCTTTGATATTTGTTCCTGCATCTCAAGCAGTGGGGCCCGGTGAGCGTACTGTATCTGGCCAATCCTTGGAGGAAGGTTATCACTGGTTGCTTGTCCACCTACCATAATGTACTCGTTCAGAGTCCAGTAAGCAGTATAGGGAAGCATCGCGTCCTCCACATACTTTGTAGCCGTATACATCAAACAAACAGCATCAAGAGCCGCAGGAATCCTACCACCCGCATGCCCAAGCATCTTAAAGGGAATATCAGTGGGCCTGAACCACTTCTCGGGGTTCACAGTCTCAAACGTGTAAAGGGTGTTCCAATAGCTTGCTGCGTTAATCTCGTATCGCACGGTATTGTACCCAGCAGGATGATAAGGCAACGAAGCATTGAAGTCGTCAAAATAGCCTTTTGCTGCGTGAACAGGTTTACTACCACATACTTTCTCGGCTGGCTCACCGAATAACTTCAGAGTACCCTTTTTGCCATGTTTCTCCATGGCATGTTTAGCAGCCAAGAAACCGAACAAGGCACCTGTACCTAACCCGCTATGGGGGTCTGTGTGCCCAGCAGCATAGGGGTGAAGCGTATCGTCACGTGGTTTTCTGTAGGGTACGTTTGCTTGGCTTGTTCCCGGTACCGCGTCATACTCAGAGAAGCCTCCGATTACGGGTTTTCCTTCGCCCCAGATCGCGCAGAAGGCTGTGGGCATCTCTCCGCTGCCTTCCTCCACGGTCCAGCCATCTTCTCTAAGTAGCTTAACATAGGCTGCTGCTGACTTGTATTCACGGAAGGCGGGTTCAGCGTAGTTCCATATCTCCATGTGGAAATCAGAGAGCCAGTCATAGTTCTCGTCAATATAGTCTAGGACTGTTTGTTTCTCTTTCTGAATTTTACTCAAAATAACACCAATAATGAATACGCCTATAGTATATAGATTATTTACCCACAGCGCGGGCGAAAACTTATCACTTCAAAGCATCTGATAATCAATTATAGGTGAAATGAATTGGTAACAGTTACATTCGTAAAAATTGGATACATCGGCACAACCACACTTGTTGAAGCACTCCTAGATGAAAGAAGCGCAAGAAACGACCTCGTAATGAGGGTAGTAACCAGCGGAGTAAAGATGGACGAGGACCAGTCCGAAGAAGTAAGCAAAATTGCTGCAGGAATCGAGTCCGACCTCTACGTGGTGATAAGCCCTAACGCAAAACTACCAGGCCCGACAAAGGCACGCGAGGTACTAAAGGAGACTGGAAAACCCATTATCGCCATCAGCGACGAGCCAAGTAGGAAAGCTATGAAGAAGCTCCCTGAAGAGGGAATGGGCTACATGGTTCTATACGGAGACCCCATGATAGGCGCAGTTACATCCTTCCTTGACCCAGTAGAGATGGCTATCTTCAACGGCGATGTGCTACGAGTCCTATCAGTAACAGGTGTATTCAGGATCGTTCAAACAGAACTCGACAGAGTAATCGATGCGATAAAAGCGGGCGAGAAACCCACATTACCGGAGATCGTCGTTACAAAAACGAAGGCAATCGAGGCTTCATTGCTGACAAACCCATACGCTAAAGCAAAAGCAATGGCAGCATTTGAGATGGCGAGAACAGTAGCCAGCCTCACTTCAGAGGGAGTCTACAAGACAGAGGACCGTGATGCGACTATACTGAAGGTTGCAGCAGCCCACGAGCTAATCAGGCAAGCAGCAAAGCTCTGTGACGAGGCACGTGAACTGGATAAAGCTACAGACTCCGTTGTAAGGATAGCCCACTTTAAGGCGGGTAATAGACGGAAGAAGACTGAGCTTCACGGAAAATACGAGAAATAGGCTACTTGTGCCTCTTTCTTCCCCTTCTCACATTTACAGCTTGACCATTTTTGAATCGTAACATCTCGTCACTTGTTAGTACCGCTTTTCCGACAGCAACAACATCACCCTTAGAGTCCCTGACTATAACCTCATCATCGGGACGGATACCGGGTCCAGTCTCAACAACATGCTTTGCGAATAGATTTTTACCGTTCTCGATGAACTCTAAGACCTCATCAACCACAACAACGTAGCCAGTGAACCCCTCAAGCTTGTTTAGCCGCACAGCGCCTGCGATGGTAATAGTAAACACCGCGTCAGTTGGGCGATAATTCGCAACCATCACATCCTCCGCATAGATATGCCTTGGGCGACTGGTGTTCTTACTGTACTCTATCCGGGTATCATCCGGGAAAAGCAACAAGCCTGCCCCGTAGCCAAACTGGTAATCAGCGATGCCCCGTAGGCGTTCAAGATCCTTGTTCATCAGCACAGCTATGCGTTGATGATTTATAAGACGATGCCCATTGAAGTATGAGGCTTATACATGCGATGCGAGGTATGCGGACGAGAAATAAATGGACAACCATACTACAGAGTCATAGAGGGTGGGAAACTCACGGTCTGTGGACAGTGCAGCAAATTCAGCAACCAAGAATGGGACCCAAGGGCACCCAAGGCTAGGAGAAGCCCAACCCGGAGAAGATCAGCTCAACCCAAGCCACGTAGAAGAAGCGACATCGAGACAGCGGAATCACTGGAGCTTGTTGAGGGATATGGGATGATAATAAAGAAGGCTCGGCAGAAGAAAGGCATGAGCGTCGAGGATTTCGCAAAAAAGACCGGTGAAAAGGAGTCCGTGATCAAGAAGCTTGAGAAGGAAAACATGAACCCGCCACTGAACCTAGTTAGGAAGGTGCAACGGGAGCTTAACATCAATATTCTTGAGGAAGCGGAGACAGCAAAAGGAACAGTCCTTACACGCCCCATGGGACCAAGAACCCTCGGAGACCTCATCAAGATAAAGGACAACTCCGAGAAAGAGGAATAACCATACCCTCTATCATTCTTTTAACAGGAACACCTGGAACAGGAAAAACCACAATCGCAGAAATATTATCAAAGAAAATAGATGCAAGACACATCGAGTTAAGCGTCTACGCTAAGGAAAATGGGTTTATCATCGAGGATGACAAGGAGCGGGACACCAAGGTGGTGGACATGGACGCACTTGCAGTAGCTTTAAAGAAGGAAGTAAAAGCAGCAACTAAGCCACTAGTTATTGATGGGCACTATAGCCATGACCTAATTGACGATCCCACCAATGTGATCGTTCTTAGAAAGGCGCCGTGGGAGTTACACGAGGTACTCCAAAACCGGCTCTACAGCTACGAGAAGGTATGGGAGAATCTTGAAGCCGAGATAATGGGAGTAATCATGGAGGAGACACGGGAAAATTATCCAGATGAGATCATTCATGAATGTGACACCACAGACAAAACTCCAGAAGAATCCGTAGAAGAGATCATTACTGTAATCAACAAAGAAGCAAAACCACACATAGAGCCGATAGATTGGGTAACCTATCCCGAGACCCTTCGAGTACTGGTGAATAGAACATGTACCTTATCATAAACTGTCCAACATGCACCAA
>JAHLLU010000312.1 GCA_020444005.1 archaeon | reverse complement strand
TGTTTGAAGAATTCATCGGCACCCGGCGGAAGATGGAGGGCAAAGTCGGGGCCGCGTTTGCCACTTCCGGCGATCCCAGCGGCGGAAAGGAGACCACCCTGATGTCGATCATTCAATGCCTGCTGATCTATGGTATGATCATCGTGGGAGACCCCATGTCCGCCACCGGGCATTACGGGACCGCCTGCACCGGTTCTCCGGATGCCGACACGCTCGACAATGGCAGGAAACTGGGGCGGCGGGTGGCCGAAACCGCAAAACAGCTGGGGGTCTCCTGATTGAAAAATTCTCTTATCCCAAAGGAGGTCGATACATGAAAGCGAAATTGCAGATGATCGGAATCGCATTGATCATCCTGTTTACAGGCGGCCAGGCATGGGCGCACTGTCAACTCCCCTGCGGCATATATGACGACCCCATGCGGATCAACATGATCCGTGAAGACATCACCACCATCGAAAAAGCCATGAATGCGATCACGTCCCTGCAGAAGGAGAAGGATATCAACTACAATCAGCTGGTGAGGTGGATCGGCGACAAGGAAATTCATGCCGATAAAATTCAGGAAACCGTGTCGAAGTATTTCATGACGCAGCGGGTGAAACCCGAAGACGAAAATTATAATCAAAAGATCAAGCTGCTCCATGAGATGCTGATTCAAGCCATGCTGACCAAGCAGACCACTGATCTGAGCCATGTGAAGGCACTGCGTGATCTGGTGAATGAATTCGAATCGCTGTACTTCAAGGGCCAGGACAATAAAAAGGACGGCAGCCGGGCACAGGGGAAAAGCTGAAAAAAATCGGTACGAATGAAGGCGAGCAGTTTTGCTGAAAAAATGGATTCCCTGGCGGTTTTTGATACAAAGGACCGCCAGGGCTTATGGTTTTATCGATCCCATCACGTTTCTGGCCCGGTTGCGGCAGTTCGCCCAGCCGTCGGAGGTGCAGGAACCCATTGAACTGATCCGGGCGGGCATCGCCTTTCACGCCCGCGGCCTGATCAACACCAAGGCGATTCAGCACAATCTCGACTGGCTGTGGCCCTATTGGGTCGAGAAGCAGTTCAATCCCCGGGATGAGTCATTCATTCCCCGCGCCTTCTCATTCAGCCACATCAACCTGACCCATCGGAACTGGACCGCGGTGGGGCACCCGGAACTTCCGCTCTATCCCATCGTGGATCCCCGGGGGCTGATCACCCCCCTTTATGACGGCTGGTCCATCGATTTCTGGGTCCTGTCCAAGGAGGGCGCCCTTTACCCTTCACGTGAGGCAGACGTCCATCAGCAATGGATTTTGAGTCCCAACCTGGCGGTCAATACCCGGTTCCAAAGCCGAAACATGCAACTGACGGCGGAAGTGCGTCTCGATGTTCAAAAAGGGGAACCGCTTCTGGATATCTCCGCATCTGCAAACGCCGGCAGCGGAGGGATGCTGGTGGCCGCGCTTCGGCCCTATAATCCGGAAGGAGTTCAGTTCATCGAAAAAATCAAGCTGAATCCCCATCTGCCGGGGTGGGAGGTCAATTCCCGGACCGTGATCCGGATGAGTGAAAAACCGGAGCGGGCGGCATTTGCCAACTATCACCAGGGCGATGTGGTCAACCGGCTGGATGCGGCCCCTTTAAAGTCTTTTGTCACCTGCGATGTGGGCATGGCCACGTCCGCGGCGCTGTTTCGTCTGCAGCCGGGACAGACCCGATCCATCGGGCTGAAGATCGGCCTCAGCCGAGATCTGCCCCGCAAAACCGGTCTGAGTTTCTCTTCGGATGAGTCCTGGGCGAAATACATCCGCCGCGCAGCGGCCCTCGATGTCCCGGATGAGAAAATCCGGTTCCTTTATGATGCGGCCATTCGCACCCTGGTGCTGATGAGCGCCGGCGACATCTATCCGGGGCCATATACCTACCGGCGGTTCTGGTTCCGGGATGCGTGCCTGATGATCAACGCCCTGCTGGGGCTCGGATTGACCGGAAGGGTCTATCGACTGCTGAATTCTTTTCCGGCGCGACAGAAGCTGAGCGGCTACTTTCATTCCCAGGATGGCGAATGGGATTCAAACGGCCAGGTTCTGTGGATCATCGACCGCTACTATCAGCTGGCCCGGCAGGATATCAGCAGGCAATGGATGGAGGCCGTCATCAAGGGCGCGGAATGGATCCGGAACAAGCGGGACCGGAAAAGCCGGTCATCTGCCCACTACGGCTTGCTTCCGGCCGGGTTTTCCGCGGAGCACCTGGGTCCGAACGATTTTTATTACTGGGATGATTTCTGGGGACTGGCCGGTATGCGGGCGGCCGCACGCCTGGCCGGCCGGTTTGGTTCATACCGCCATCAGCAGCGCTATGAGATCGAGGCGGATCATTTTGCAAGGTGCATTTTTGCCAGCGTGGAGGCGTCCGCTAAAAAGTGCGGCGGCTCGATTCCGGCCACCCCCTACCGCCGGATGGATGCCGGCGCCATCGGCTCCATGGTGGCCGATTATCCCCTCCAGCTCATCGAACCCGGCGATGACCGGATCCTTAAAACCGCCGAGTTCCTCATGGCCCATTGCTTTCACAAAGGCGCCTTTTTTCAGGACATGATTCACTCGGGCTTAAACGTCTACCTGACCCTGCTGCGAACGGGAGACGTGCGTTACCGGCGGCTGATAAAGGATGTGGCCGGGCTCGCCTCCCCCACCGGGCAGTGGCCCGAGGCCATCCATCCCATTACGATGGGGGGGTGCATGGGCGACGGCCAGCACGCCTGGGCCGCCGCCGAATGGATCATGATGATCCGCCACCTTTTCGTTCGCGAAGAGCAAAACGCCCTGGTGCTGGGCTCAGGCATTTTCCCCGAGTGGCTCAAAACGGAAAAATCCATCGGATTCGGCCCGACGCCTACGCCCTATGGCCCCATTTCCGTGCGGTTCACCCCTTCTCAGAATGGACTCAAGCTGCAGTGGAACCCGGATTTTCCGAAACATGAGGCCGGGCTGTCCTGTCTGTCCGTCCGGGTCCCGGGGTATTTGGCCCAACAGGTCACCGATTTTTCAATCCATTATATTTGCCTTCAGGAGGCTTCCGCTGCATGAGAATCTGCATGTTTACCAATACCTACCTGCCGCACGTGGGGGGGGTGGCCAACTCAGTGGCCGCGTTTGCGGAAGATATCCGGCAGATGGGCCATAAAGTCCTGGTGGTGGCGCCGACGTTTCCCAATGTTGATTCGGATGAAGAAGATACCGAAGAGATCCTGCGGGTGCCCGCCATCCAGAATTTTTCCGGAAGCGACTTTTCCGTCAGGATTCCCATCCCCTTTATCATCGCGGACAAGATCGACGACTTCAATCCGGATCTGATTCACAGCCATCATCCCTACATCATGGGGGATGCGGCCATGCGGACGGCTTTTCGGTTAAAGCTGCCGCTGGTGTTTACCCATCATACCCGGTATGAGGAATACACCCATTATGTTCCCGCCGATTCAGGTGCCATGAAGCGTTTCGTAATCAATCTTTCCACCGAGTACGCAAACATGTGCTCCCAGGTGATTGCGCCCAGCGAATCCATCGCGAAGCTGATCGTGGGCCGGGGCGTGACATCTCCGGTCACCGTGATCCCCACGGGAATTGACATAGGGGCCTTTCAAAGCGGCAATGGGAGCCGTTTTCGTCAAAAAAAGGGCATCGGCAAATACGTGCAGGTGATCGGACACGTGGGAGAAAACGGCCGGCTGCTTCCTCAGAATGCGGAAATCGAAACATTTTCAGGTGCCATTGTCGATTTTTTTGAAAATGACGAATTGAGGCGGCAGTGGCAGGATCGAGCTCCGGAAAGGGCCGCCTTCTTTTCGCGGGAAAGATGCTCAAGGAACCTGGCGAAGCTCTATGAATCGGCCATTACCCTGGAATGCCGGGTGCAGAACCGCTGTGATATCCGGACAAAGGACGAAGACATGTGGAACAAACTCCTTCGCCGCATCCGCATCGAATGGGAAATGCTGTCCGAAAAGG
>JAHLLU010000223.1 GCA_020444005.1 archaeon | reverse complement strand
AACCCTATGTATCCATTATTCAGACTTCTTATAATCAGACCCAGCGAACATTCATAATATGACAAAAGTAAAGATCATGGTGGTGAAACGATTTGGACCAGAAGACGTATTCGGACCAGACCACAACCAAAACACATTATCAGGAAAACCAATCATCAAATGCCACAAACTAGCTGAGGGAGACCAGTTCATAGTAGACAACATCGAAGTTATACCTGATGGGTTCTGTGGCTGGGCGTGGAGAGACATCTACAAGGATCTATCGGTGCTGTTCTTCGACGGTAACTTCTATAGACCTGAGAAGGGCGCTGCATATGTTTCCTGTACAGATGGACGTAAACCAGTAGTGTTTAAACTAACAAGAATCGAGGAAGGAATTGAGTAAGATGCCAATACACCCAGTAAAGATCACAGTAATTGACTGCCTTGAACCCAGCAAACTATACGACCCAGTACCCATCAACACGGAAACAGGCAAACCCCACGTAAAGTGCCCAGTACACCACAAGGGACAAGTCTTCACTGCACGTAGCACTGGAACGCCACCCGAGGGCTTCTGCCCAAACGCGTGGCATGACATCAAGGAATACGTAGCAGTACTGATGCATGGGGGAAGTTTCTATCCATGGCTCGAAGAAAACGAGATGATACGATGCTGCACAGATGGGCTGAGGCCAGTAATCTACAGGTTAGAGCGTCTACCCGCTGAATAGCAGGCTGTCACCTACCTACCAATTTTCAAAGACCATTGACAATAAGTCAACCCAGTACAAACAAACCTCCATGACATACGCTCCACTAGAGAACAGCTTTGAAGCAATCATACTCTGCGGCGGCTCAGCTAAACGCATGAAACCCTACCTACCCTTCAACAAAGCCCTCGCAGAACTAGCTCCCGGACAAACCCTCCTAGAACACCAAATAAACTGGCTAAAATTAAACAGAGCAAGACAGATCACCCTCGCAATAGACGCAAAGACCTACAGCGACGTAAGTGCCTTCAAACCTCGCATTCTTCAAGAAGTTCGCTGCTCCATAGAGGCAAATGAACTTGGAACAGGTGGAGCCTTAAGAAAAGCAAGTGAAAACATTGAGACTCCGCTGGTCTATGTGATGAACGTGGATGATATAATCGTCTCAGAAAACTACGCCCCACAAAACTTGCTTCAATTAACAAAGGATGACATAAAGGGCACACTGCTTGTTACACGTACATATTTCCCCTTCGGAGTAGTTGAGACCCAAGACCAATACATCCACAGTTTCAAGAAAAAACCACTACTAGACTACTGGATCAACACAGGACACTGCGTACTAGACACAGAATACATCAAGAACTGCTTCACAGAGAAAGGTGACCTTGATCAACTGTTATCCGAGATGGCTAGGAAACGATTATTGATGCACCGAAAACTTGAGGGAGACTGGTTCACTGTAAACAATATCAAACAACTTGAAGAGGCGCGGAAAAAAATCACCAATCACATAACCCAGAACAGAACCCAAGTAGAACCAATCACCAACCAGTAGTTATTTGTTTATTTAAACCAAGAACATTTCTATACTACACAATACCAGCTTACGGCATGCAGAAAGCTACAAAAATAATGCTAGTAATCCTAGCCTTATCCTCGATACTGGTCACTCCAGTAGCCGCTCAGACACAAGAGATCGGAATCTACGGAGCTTGGACAGATAAACTTCAATACGAGCCCGGTGAGACCGTTACAGTAACCCTAGAGCTTGCATGGAATTTCCCATCAGCCACAGAAATCAGCCCCGGTGTAGCCGATACAGCCGCAGAGGCATATGTAGCTGAGGACTTTATCACCGTGGAAGGCACAGGAACTGAAAACGTCACTTTATCGTTCACCGCACCTTCCACGAACGCCGTCTATGAGTATATCGTAGATGTCTACTATAAGGAGGGTGAAACATGGGTGCAATCCGACACCGGATTTGAAGCTCATTTCCTCTACGTACAAGTAGGCTCAACTGGCAGCGGAGAGTACAATGCGTGGGTCACAAACGTGAACGCGCCTAGCCGCGTCAAGCCCGGTGAGTTGTTCACAGTAGACGTGGATATTGACATCAGTTTCCCAACGAACACCACTTTCAGTGTAGGTATCACAGACCCAGAGACAGGTGAAGTCATCATCGAGTTCGTTGACGCTGGAGAAGGCGATCTATCAGGGACATATAACTTTGAGATATATGCACCTGAAACAGAGGGGACTTATACTTTAGGCGCTGATGTTATCTTTGAGACTTCAAGTGGCTGGACATACAGCGAGGGAAGTACACAGACTTTTGACATCACTGTATCCGAAGGCGGAGGCGCGATACCCGGATTCCCCGTGGCTAGCATCCTAGCTGGTTCGCTAGTTGCCCTAGCGTTTGCTTATCGTAAACCAAGGCTCTAGCCCCAAACGCTTTTTTCTCTCTATATTTCTCTTATTTGCATGCTTCCCCTCTGGGTTATTGATTTCATCAAGAAGAACTTCCGGTACAGGTTCTTCTACGCAAAGCTAACCCGGATACCATTAATTGGTGGAATCGTGGACCGCCTTCTTTTCCATAATGATGACATGGTCTACCTCCCCAAGGATAATGTAGTAGTCGAGATCAACCAAGAAATACCCTACACAAACAGGGTGCTCCCAAGCCAAATAGTAGACAGGTTCATCGACGAAGCAGATACTCACTTCATAATGAATTTCTGCATATGCAGAGACAGCAACCAATGCGAAGACTATCCCATAGACCTCGGATGCCTCTTCATGGGCGAAGCAGCAGCAAAAATAGACCCACGACTAGGAAGACTCGTAACACGAGAAGAAGCTCATCAACACGTAGAACGGGCTCGTGAGGCTGGGCTAGTTCATCTTATTGGACGGAACAAGCTTGACGCGGTCTGGCTTGACACTGGACCAGACGAAAAACTCATGACCGTCTGCAACTGCTGCCCTTGTTGCTGTCTCTGGAAGATGCTTCCCAACCTCGGTGAACATATCAGCGAAAAGATCACCGCAATGGAGGGGGTGCAAGTCACAGTGTCCGATAACTGCGTTGGCTGCGGAACCTGCGTTGATACCTGCTTTGTAAACGCCATAAGTATCGAGAATGACCATGCAACCATCTCTGATGAATGCAGGGGATGCGGCAGATGCGTAGAGGCTTGCCCCGAGAAAGCCATAGAGCTCACCGTGGACAATGAGGGTGTTGAGAAAACATATACCCGAATAAGCGACACTCTCGACATCAACGGGTGCTGATATACCAACACGGTTCCTTCATAGAAAATATAACCTGATACCGCAGTCATCATTCCATGAAGGTTACTGTGCTTCATGGAAGCCCCCGCAGGGGGAAAAACAGCGACACCCTTGCTAAGCGCTTCCTAGATGGCTTAAACACATCAGGTAAACACGTGGTTGAACACTTCCACATAAATGAACTTCAGATAGCCCCCTGTCAAGGCTGTCTAAGCTGCAGCGACCCCCCACATAACTGCAAGATACAGGATGATATGCAGGGAATCTACAAGGCGTATAGAGCCTCCGATCTCATAGTATGGGTTTCCCCAATGTACTGGGGCTACCTCACAGCACAGCTAAAACTAGTACAAGACAGGATGGAGGCGCTCGCATGGAGTGGCTTCGAGAACAAGACCTTCGCTGTGTTGTTTACTTATCGTCACCACTACCAGTCAGCGGCTGGCATGTTTGAGCGGATAGCCCCTCACTTCAAAATCGATCTGCATATACTGGAATGTTGCACCTTTGATCCGGAGAAGAGGCGAGATATTCCCATCGATGAGTTGCCTGAGAAGCTTGATGAGGCATACAGTCTAGGTGTAGAACTGGGTAAAGTTTAGAGCTTGTATTCTCTGAGCCATTTTTTCACCGTCTCAATGTCTTTGCTTCTTTTGGTATGCTCGCAGTGGGACGCATAGTATTGGTTTCTAACCGGGTCATACCATATCTCAATTCCACTGTAGACCTCTACACGATGGGGATAAGATTTCAATTCACCAACTCCGGACC
>JAHLLU010000222.1 GCA_020444005.1 archaeon | reverse complement strand
TATCCTCTACGCCGAGAACATAGTTCTCCAAATCAGTGAATCCATAGGTATACTTGGCGAGATATTCACGGTCCACGGCGTCTTTCGTTATGAGTTCATGGAGAACCGCCAACATCAAAGCCGTATCGGTGCCCGGGTAAACCTGAAACCAGTCAGTGCATAGGGTCTTGATAGTGATTGTACGCCGTGGCTCAACCCCAACAACCCTGACGCCACGTCTTTTCGCTTCTCGTATGTATGATTCTAACATACCTCCGAAACGATTGTTCACGATATTAGCGCCCCAGAGTACAATCAAGCCACTATGCTTGATGGTATCCGGGTATAAACCGGCGTCAAGAGAGCCGAGCACAAAGGGCGTAGTATATGAGACGGCTCCAGCGCTGTAGCCTCTGTTACGCTCCGTATAGCCGCCGTACATGCTGAGGAATCGTTTTGGTAGGCTTGAGGTATTGTGGAGTGCTCCTCTTGTGGACCCTGAGCCTCCAAGGAATAGCACTGATTCAGGTCCATGTCTTTCACGTGCTTCCACGAGTTTTTCTGCGACAAGGTCCAATGCCTCAGTCCATGATGCTTCACGGTATTCACCGCTTCCTCTTGGCCCTGTTCTGATTAGGGGCTTGGTGAGTCTTTTCGGGTGGTATTGCATGTGTTGTAGCTGGAAGCCTCTGATGCATCCCTTGAGATAGTCGCCGCCTTGTGGGTTGTCTGTTATGCGTGTTATCTTGCCGTCTTTCATATGGGCTAGGAGTGCGCAGCCTCCTCCGCAGTCAAAGTTGCAGGCGATGGGGATGAACTGGGTCAAGTTTCTCTCGTTTCAAGATGTATTTTCTCTAATAAACCTCTACCATATAGCCGATATTACCACTCTAGTTTGGCGTCTAGGTCCAAGTCCCATTCACGGTACACCGCCTCAACCCCATCACCCACTATCTCAACGTCATCAATCTCACCGACTCCTGCCTCATGAAGCCACCTGATGTGATCAATACTCCAAGGGTCCATACCTATACAGCGTGCACCGACAGCGTCAGCGGCCACAGGGTCTCGGCTGGCTATGATGGTGTTCATCTGGACTGGGTTTCCTTGCCAAGGGCCTTTGCCTTCCTTACCGTAGAAACCATCTATTATACTGAGGGTTGGTGGTAAGGTCTTCACAATATCGTAGATGACATTGTTCATGCCATGCCGATGCATAGTGAATTTCCTGCGAGTAGTTAGCACTCCAAACATGTTCTTGAGCCCCATTGTGATACCCGTATGATGCAGAGTCTTCATGCTAGGTACCGTGATGATGGGATACTCCGTGGCTATCTTAGCGACTTTGAACTTCTTCACCTTATGTGGGTTCTCGACTGTGAGCTCAACCTTGTCCTCAAGCTTCCTCATATTCACATACTCAGCACCTAATCGTTCAATGACTTCCATCATGCCTGTCTCATGGATGGCTGTATCAGGTGACGTGATTCCTCCCTCTGTCTCAACTACGAGGGCTCGTTTGTCGAGTTCCTGTACCTTGTTTATGACGGCTTCTACTACGATGGGGTCTGTGGTGATGCCTGTCTCGTAGGTGTGGCTTGTGATGAGATTGACCTTGATTAACACCGTGTCGTAGGGTTCAAGGGGTTCATGATAGTCTATTAGAGTCATTGCCCTGTAGACTGGCTCTAAGGCTCTTTCGCCTCTTACAACCGCGACTCGCGACATAGGCGGTATAATGTGTGGTGGTTTATGAATCCGAGTGGTTAGACCTTATCACTGATAGTCGAGTACAACAAAGGCAGAGCCAGCAAAACAGTGTTTTTTCCCTTCTCGGTAGCAGAGTATTCGACTCTTAGCGGCGTATCATCAATCACATTGCGATCAATATACCCGTTCTCGGCTAACAGCTTGAGTTTATCCGAGAGAGTCCTTGAATTAACCCCCAGTATCCGCTTTAACTCGCTGAACCCGATAGCGTTCTTTAATGTCAGTGTGTAGAGGATGCCTAGGTTCCATTTCTGGAAGAGGATGTTGAAGCTGTTTTCAAGGACTTCGAGATTGGCTTTGATCTCCTCTGGACTCATATCATAGTTTTCGCTCATCATGTTGATGGTTTCTTGGATTCCTGTCAGTGTCTTCTGTATTCTTTGTTCCACTAATCTGCGTAGTTCGGTGCTGAGTGTGAGGGGGGTGGTCACTTTTGGTTCACTTGGTGTGTTTGGGCTCACTTCTAGGTTTATAAGGGTTTACTCGGTACACCGAGTGTAATAGTTACACTAAGTGATATCTAATGGAGAAATATGATACAATCATAATTGGTGCGGGTACAGGCGGCTCAATGGCAGCCCAGACCCTAGCCAATGGAGGCGCAGACGTCCTCCTAGTGGACATCAAACCAAAGCCAAGCATAGGCGACAAGGTCTGTGGAGACGTAGTAGGAGAACACCATGTTACTGAGCTAAAACTCGGAACACCAGACAATGGAGCCTTTGAGTACAATGTCAAGGGAATCAAGATCTATTCACCAGATGAGGAGACAGTGTTCACTGCAGCCGACAAAGAGTTCATGGGCTTCATGCTGGACAGGACTCTGTTTGGTCAATGGCTTCTTGGAAAAGCCTTGGACGCAGGCGCAGAACTAATGGACTCTACTATGTTTATGGAGCCCATAATGGAGAACGGTGCAGTCGCCGGCATAGTAGCAAAGAAAGGAACCGAGAAGGTTGAACTACGCAGCAAGGTAGTCATTGATGCCAGCGGTTTCCACGGCGTACTCCGTAAAAAGCTACCCCAGATGGGGTTCACACAGGATATAGCCAACGAGGACGTAGAGCTATGCTACCGTGAGATACGCAGAGTAAAGAAAATGCCAGATGACACGAACTACTGCGAGATATACTTGAACCAGGAGAAGACTCCAGGCGGTTATACTTGGATATTCCCCACAAGCGAGAACAGAATCAACGTTGGTCTCGGCGTCTACATGGAAGGCAACTTCCCAAGCCCCAAGGACTTGTTCTTCAAACACGTAGCATCTCGTCCACTCTTTGAAGGCAGCGAGACCCTCAAGATGGGCGGAGGCTTCGACCCCACACGCAGGCCACTGGACCAGCTTGTAGGCGACGGAGTGATGCTCATCGGTGACGCGGCAAGCCTTGTAAACCCCATACATGGTGGCGGTATTGGACCATCCATGAAGAGTGGTGTCTTTGCTGGTGAAGCGATCCTCGACTCGTTGAACACCAATGATTTCAGCAAGGCTGGACTCTGGAGCTATGCTCATCACTTTATGACCAATTATGGTCTGAAGCAGGCGAGCCTAGACATATTCAGAAGGTTCCTGATTGCCACTGACAACACTGACATCGACTATGGCATGAAGTATGGTTTGTTAAAGGAGGATGACTTGATGGCGGCGGGTTATGGTGAAGAGTTTGAGATCAACATCTCTGACGTAGCCAGCAGGGTATTCAGAGGCATTCAACGCATGGGACTGCTAAACAACCTCAGATTGACACACTCCATGATGAAACAGATCAAAGCCCACTATCTAGACTATCCCGAGACACCGGAAGGCTTCGATGCGTGGAGAACAAAGACTGTATCCATCATTGATGAGGCTCGGTCTAAGCTTCAGGGGAAACCCTCAGCCTAACCGCAAACGAGACAACAACAAAGGCGATAGCCACGCCATACAACAAGTATGGTTTTTCTTCTTTTTCCTCAACAATTAGCTTGTCTATCTGAGTGAATACTACGTTTGACTCGGTTAGGGCTTTACGTTGATTGGTCTCGTCCATTATGTAGTCGTGGCTTGTGATGTTCCAAGCGACAACCGTGTATTGGTACCAATAGAATGCCTCCGTTACTGCTTCAGATGAACTCATACCCCCCAGCATAGTCAAGTCAACCGGCAGCCACCCCCAAGGCGGAATATACACCATCGCCCAAGCATGCCACCCAGCGCCATCAAACACATAATGATAATGCCCGTCCCAGTCAGTCTCATCAATATCCAAGGACTCGCTGAACACCACCCCTGCTTGAAGATACGCTGGTATGCCTTGGC
>JAHLLU010000221.1 GCA_020444005.1 archaeon | reverse complement strand
CTACCTTGATCTTTACCGCCATCTTGGTGACGTTAGTAGACATGAAACCAGTGTTAGCTATCTGAGCCGAGACCTTGTAAACGCCATCAGCCACTTTCTCAACCTTGTCCTCGGTAATCCGAAGCAAAGGAAGCAAAGCAGCGTGCCTGATGCCAAACATGAGACACTTATCCACCTCATACTCCAGCCACTTACCCGGCGGCGGATTCCGGCGAGTATACTTCCGCTCCACGCCACCGATCTCCACCTTGCCAAGCTGTGGATGCTCATAAGGCGTCCAGTCAAGGAATCCCTCTGGATAGTTCTCGTCAATCCATTTGAGCTCATTAAGCTGTTCTTCCTCTGTTAGCTTAGCCCAGTCAAAATCAACTCCTCCACGTTCCCTGAAGTGGTCCAAGCCAATCATCCAAGGCCAGTCCCATAGCTCAGTGCTGAAAACAAAGGCTCCTAGTTGCTCGTAGAAGAAGCTGGTGGCGCATCCACGTCTGAATGGTCGGTCATCCTCGAATGTGAACTCATCAAATATACTGATGCATGGATACTCTGTTAACTCCTCACCGATACCTCCCAGCACCTTGTATACCTCCAAGTCCTCCTCGCATCCTACTTCTTGGAACCAGCTATCAGGGTGGGCGTTAGCCTCACGCAGGATCAAGCCGCCGCTGGTGTGATACGTGTGCATGCCGCTGAGGTTCGGGTGATCCGCCCAGAAGTCAGCTATTGCTCTGGGTTCTCTTTCCCACAACGGGAAGGGTCCTGAGCCTCCAAGGGGTAAGCCTCCGGGTGCCCAGTATGCGGGGAAGTTCCTGTTGCTTCCACCGAGGAACATACGTGGAGCCATTGTGATCTCTTTTCCGGGCTTCCATTTGAGGAAACGTCCTTCACGAAGCACTTTGTAGAAGGGTCCATCCTCCTCCGTGTCTTCTGGTGATCTTTTAATCATCAACCTAGGGTCCTTGCTGGATTTCTTGTAATCTCCATTGTGGTCCTCCCAGCGCATGAAGGCGCTGTAACCGTTCCCGTTGACGTCTTCCTCATAGTGTCCCTCTCCATCCTTGAAGTCTGGGTTGGGGATACCTCCACTCGTATAATGATATGGCTGTGTCAGGAATATCTCGGCTCCATCTGGGTTCACCCTTGGCAAAATGTAGACCACCCTGTTATCCATTATCTCAGTGACAGTCTCATCCTTACCATACTCAGAGACCAGATACCAAATCGTCTTCAAACAAACATTGGTACCAGTAGGCTCACTGCTGTGCGTGTTTCCATCGATCCAGATACCGGGTTTCTCCTCACCGGGGCCGGTCTCAAAGTTTGTAACCTCCATTGTCCAGAGGTCTCTTTCCTGTAACGTCTTTCCGATACTGTATAGCTTTGTATATTGGGGGTACTCTGCGTGGAGTTGCTTCATGGTCTCCACGAGTTCATTGTATGTAGGGTATTTCCCAAAATCCGGTTTGTTCATGGTAGATTCTCCTAGAATAGGGTATACTGGTAGGTAGATCAATAAAAAACATCTACTTGCGTAGGAAAAGATACAGTGGTAATCCACAGCTAGGTCCAATGAGAAGCGAAGCCGCCGCCGGTATCCACCAAAAATCTATCTTTTCCTCGAAAACAGCTATTATCACCACTACCGCGGTTATGACTACATCAAGCCACGCAAATGCGCTAAGACGATAAGCAGTGATCTCATGTATGATCAAACTAGTGTTGACCCCATTCTCCATCAAGAAGGGTATGAATTGGCTATAGGGAAGAACTAATCCGATTACTGCTAATCCGAGGTAGACCCGTTTATCCATAGGTATGCCTGTGAGTTATGGTTTAAAAACTAGAGATAACTGACAACATGTCTGTTTTAAGAGAAACTGAATTAATCAAGGTATATGTGTGGTGTAGAACTAGGGTCCTGTGTGTCCGCAGGCTGGGCACTTGTACTGCCTTCCAAAGAGCCTGCATTTTTCGCATCGCCAGAGGGTTACTGCACCGCAGCTTGGGCACTGGAACTTTACTGCCTTCTCCTCTGGGGTGACTTTTCTTCCACATGAGATACATGTCGCCATTTTCTGAATCACCAACTATCCCTCTGCAGTATTATTTAAACATTGACCGAGAAAACCCTGCGAATTATTGTTGATCTGATACTCAGATTAGTATACTACTCATCATAAGCCTAGCATATTCCTGATTACTGAGTACTCTATATCTGTTAACTCATTTAATTCAAATACCGCCAGCTCCCTTTGTATTTCTAGTTACTTTGTCAAACCCATTACTAACTGATGAAGAAGTACACTTACTCAGTACAATACTAGAATCAGAGGACAAGAAACTTAGTGTATACTTTGGAATAAGAGGAATAGTATACCTCAACCACGAGGAAAACGTATACAAAAACGGGTTAGACTACTATGAGGAACTTCTAAAGGGGCTGGAAAAGAAAGGGCTCATTGAGAGAACTGATTCCTCTTTCAATATCTTCTGCCCAAACTGCAACTATCCCAACGTATATTCACGGTATTCGTGCCCGACATGCAAAAGCATGAACCTGAATCAAGTACAGATAATACAACACAGTCACTGTGGATACATTGGACCCAAGATTACCCTACCTGACACAAAACAAGTACAATGCCCAAAATGCAACACCATCATAACAGAGTCAAAAGAACTGACACGAGAAACCTACCAGAGGGTAGGATTCCACTTTGAGTGCGTAAATAACCACAGGTTTAGCCGCCCCGATATAACTCATCTATGCCCTGCATGCGAGGCACGGTTCGATTACAAGGAATCCAATTACAGGCCAATATATGATTACGCGCTCACCGAGAAAGCATACAGGATATTACGACAGGACAGAGACATTGACAGCTTCCTAATTGATATCTCATCAATGCTGACTCAACTAGGCTACCAAGCCGTACATGACGACAAGATTATCGGTTTCTCAAGCAGCGAACATACTATTCCATTAACAGGTACAAAAAACGAAAAAGTGACCCTGTTTGGAGTCTCAATAACTGGGGATAAGGATGATTTAATCCAGTTGCTTGGGAAGAAAATGGATATTGAAAACAGTTCCGCGGTCTTCTTAGATGCATTTGGGAACAAGGAACTGGAATCATTGGGGCAGGTATATAATATAATGATAGTAGACCTCACAGCCCCTACATGGCATAATAAGCTGAAACAATGGTTAACAGAAAATGACCCAGCTAGAAGAAATGTAATGATAAGGAGAACAAAATAAATGACTGGTGAAAGAGTCTGTTTTACACCTGAAGGGTTTGAACGGTTTCTATCTGTCCTGAACAGACGGTTTGGGTCAGCGGGATACTCCATACTCTACTCGATGGCAAAAGACTTTGGGATATATGACTCGCAACAGATGTTGCCTCTCTTGGAGTATAAAGAAGACTTGGTTGATGAGCAACAAATAGTTCAAATGCTCTTAGACTCCATATCTAGCCATAATTGGGGCAAATACGAGATCGAGAAATTTGATCTCATCAACGGAGAGATCATCATCAACATACACGATAACCCTTTCCTAGAGCTATGTGATACCAAGGACAACCCCCATTGCTTCTTCATGAAAGGCGTACTATCGGGCATTGTAAAAGAAGTTACTGACCTAGATTTCATTCCCTCAACTCAAAACTGTAAAATGAAGGGAAACACCTGTCAGCTAATATTCAATAGACATTAATCCTATTGCCTTTCTCTAGTTTGCACGGCCATCAGATTTCGCCCTGTCCATCCGCTCTACTTTGTCCTCAAGCCAACCGACCCTAGTGTCTAGCCTGTTATCTGCGTCTGGGATGAATGGCTTGATATCAAGTAACGGTGTCCCATCAAGCATATCCACATCCAAGATATGCAAGACATTGCCCTCGATACTATCAAGCCGCACCACAGACAACCCAATAGGATTAGGACGAGCCGGATACCTTGTTGCGAACAAGCCACGTTTCTCTGTTTCTAGATATGGTAATACTTTGAGGCTGTAAGCTCTCGCCTTATGAAAGACATATAACAGGATGATATGAGAAAAACCGTCCAAATCTTGGAG
>JAHLLU010000297.1 GCA_020444005.1 archaeon | reverse complement strand
CCGAGGTCAATTGGGGCAAGGAAATCTATAAGTTGACTGAAAAACGGGGTGTCGACGTGGTGGTGGACAATGTGGGCCAAGCCACCCTCGCAGCCAGCATGCAGGCGGTTGCCCGGGGAGGGCGGATCGTCATCGTAGGCAATACCAGCGGTCCTCAGGCCGAGATCGACATTCGCTTTATTTTCGGCAAGCAGATCAGTCTGATCGGCAGCACCATGGGATCCCATCAGGATTTTCGCGATGTGCTGGAGCTTTTGTGGGCCGGCAGGCTCAAACCGGTCATCCATCAGATGATGCCCTTAAGCGAAGGTCGCGAGGCATACCGGATGCTGGAGTCCGGGCGGCATTTCGGTAAAATCGTCCTGAAGCCGCAGGGCGTTTGATTTTGATATAAACATACTTATATATAGGTAGAGCGGTTCAGGGGTTCAGCGTTCCGGGATGGGAGTTTATAATCCAGCGGATTTTAATTAGGATATTCGGTGCGGAACCGATCAGTTTGGTTTATCCTAATGTTGTGGAGCGTCGGTTGGTTTTATGCGACCGAGACAAGCTTGGCGGGTAGGAGCACCATGGCACAATCACCCGGCTACGAACACGATATTTTTATCAGTTATGCCCATAACGACAATTACGGGTTCGGCGGTCGTGCGGGCTGGGTGGACGTGTTCGAAGACTGGCTCTACAACTGGCTCAGCAAGCGTCGGGGGCTGACCGGCCTTCGCATATGGCGTGACAAAAAAAGAATGCACGGCAACACCCTGTTCGACGACTCCATTCAGAAAGCCCTGGACTCCTCTGCCATTTTTCTGGCTTTGACCTCCCGCAACTACCTTCATTCGGATTATTGCCGCAAGGAGCTCAGCCGGTTCTACCAGCATCACGGCCGACATGGCGGCGGGTTGCGAATAAGCGACGAGTATCGCATTTTCAACATTCTGCTTCACAACATTCCCCACCCGCAGTGGCCGGCGGAATTTCGGGGTACCAGCGGATTTCCAATGCACGATGCCGAATCCGAGGAAAGCCTTGGCGATTTTACCTCACCCGACGAAAGTGCCCCCGGCAATTTCTTTACCGCCGACCCAAAGCGATTCCATGGCCGAACGGCTGTCGATTTTTCTGTCCGATGTGCCTGAATCCCTTCAGGATTTCAAGGAGCGCATCATCAGCGAAGCACAGCACCATCAGGTGGAGATCGCCAACGAGATTCCGCCGCCCATGGATGCCGCCGGTCATGAGGATGCCGTCACCCGGGCTCTCGGCCAAGCCCGCTTTTCCATTCACTTGCTCAACCAATGGCCGGGTAGAAAAATCATCGACCGCAAAGAAACCACCTATGCCCGCGAGCAGCACGAACTTGCCTTCCAACAAGCGATTCCCCAACTGGTGTGGGTGCCGCCCGATCTGGACATCGCTGCGGTGGAAAATGACGCGCAACGCCGTTTTCTGCAAAATTGCGAGACCCGACCGCGAACCTTGAGTCAGTACGAATTCGTCAAATGTCTGCAAAGTGATTTTGTCAGCCTGGTGAGCGAGCGCATTGCCCAATACCGGCAGCAGGACGAGGTCTTGTCCGGCCACCTGAGTTATCTTATCGACACCCATCAAAAGGATCAGCGGTATGCTTTCAAACTGGCCGATGTCCTTCTGGAAAAAGGGGCTGAAGTCGACTTCAATCATGAGTCGCGCGATCCCACCGTCAGCCTGGCAAAATTCGAACAATCCGTTAAAAATGTGAAAAATCTCATCCTGGTCTGCGGTAAAGTAGGACCTGCCTGGCTGATCGGGCGCATCAAAAAAGCGTTCAAGGCGATTTCGGAACAATTTGAATTCGAAAGCAGCTCAAGCCTTGAACACATCTGGCTGTTTCTTGCGCCCCACGGCGCCGGCCGGCCGGATTTACCCGTTTTTCCTCCCCTGATACACATCGACATCCTGGACAACAGCCGCTCCGATGCCATCGATCCGCAGATTACCGCAAGGCTGCTTGGTGACGGAGCCGGCCGATGAATCGCGATGCCGTCCCGCCCAACCCGTTTGTCGGCCTGCGCCCCTTTGAAAGCCGTGACAGCCTGTATTATTTCGGCCGCAAGGAGCAAACCCACGCCCTGCTGAAGCAATTGGACTCCCACCGCTTTGTGGCGGTGGTGGGCAGTTCCGGATGCGGCAAGTCTTCGCTGGTCCGGGCCGGCCTGATACCCAATCTCGAAGCGGGCTTTCTGGTTCAGGATCGCGATTTGTGGAAAATCGCGACATTCAAGCCGGGTGCTGCGCCGCTCTATCATCTGGCAGCGGCCGTGGCCGCCGTAGGCGAGTCCGTTGAACGCCGCCAAGCCGCGAATCAGCTGCAGGAGGTGGTGCAGCGCCGGGGGGCGCGGGCTTTGACCGATGCGATCCGGACGAACCTGGAAGACGAAGACAGCAACCTGCTGATCGTGGTCGATCAGTTCGAAGAGCTGTTTCGTTTCCAACAGGCGAAAACCGTTCAGGTGCGCGAAGAGGCAGCCGAATTTGTTTCCGCTTTGCTCTATCTGGCGGATCAAACCCGGGTCCCCGTTTATGTCGTGCTGACCATGCGCTCGGATTTTCTGGGTGAATGTGATGCATACCAGGGTCTGCCGGAAGCCATGAACAAAAGCCAGTATCTGGTTCCCCGGCTGACCCGCCGGCAACGCCGCGAAGCTTTTATGGGGCCTGTCCGTCTGGCCGGAGCGGATATTACCCCCCGGCTGATGGATCGGCTGCTCAACGAAAGCCTCGATACCCGGGATGATTTGCCGATATTGCAGCATGTGCTCATGCGGACCTGGGCGGTGTGGGCCGGTGACGGCCGGCGCGGACCCATCGACCTCGAACACTATGAACGGTCGGGAGGTCTGCAGAATGCCCTGAGCCTGCATGCCGACGAGGCACTGAACGGGCTGAACCGGGAACAGCACCTGATTTCCAAGCGCATGTTTCAGGTGGTTTCTTCGGGGGACCCGGCCGCCGACCCCCTGGTTGACATCTCTCACGAAAGTCTGATTCGGCAGTGGAACACCCTGGCCGACTGGGTGGATGAGGAGGCCGAGTCCGCCCGAATATACCAGCGCATGGCACAGAGCGCCGAACTGCACGCGGCTGCAAAGGCCGGACTCTATAAGGAAACCGATCTCCAGGTAGCCCTGGACTGGCAGCGCCAGCAGCAGCCCACTGCAGAATGGGCCGGCCGTTACAGCCCGAATTTCAGCCGGGCCATGCGCTTCCTGGAGCAAAGTGTCTCGAAACAAAAGACGAACAAACAGTTTATCATCTCTTTAATCGTGTGTGTCTACGCCTGTTTCTATTCCTGGTTGGTGATTGCGACAACCGATGACGTCTCGCTGGCTACCAACTCGGCTTTCCTGCCCATCATTGGAACAGCGATGCCGGCGGACCTCGTCTATCTGATATGCCCGCTGGTGATGATCAGCATTTATGCCTGGTTTCTCTTTCATCTGCAGCGCCTCCTGGTGATCCTTTCATCGCAGCCCAAAGTTCTCAAGACAGGCAAATCCTTCATGGCCCGATTGGAGCAGACGGGTATGCACGCCCTGGCCTGGATTACGATGCCGCTGGCCTTTCTGGGGTTATGGGTGCGCTATCTGCCGCGGCGGGACTGGACGGTCACCGGTTTTCAGATCGTCTTTATGACGCTTTCCATTTTTATGGCGCTGATTTTTCATCGGTCCTCCAGGCCTGGAGATACGGGAACGCGGCCGTTATTGCGGCAGCAAATCAGGGTTTCGGGGCTGGCTTGCATGTTGCTGACCGCCTCGGCGCTTTGGGCACTGTCCTTTGGGGCTTTCAATGGAACCCCCGAACGTCATCTGAAACGCTATGGAGATATGCACGCCCTGGTTCCCTGGCTGTTTCATGAGCTAGGTTACGACGTATTTTTCGACCTCAGGGAGCAACGGGTTTCCAAATTACCGGAAGACTACTGGCTGATCGCATCGCCGGCCGATCGTATGCGTGCCATTCAAGGGGCGCCATTAAAGAAGGCCAATCTCAGATATGCCGACTTTTATCAGGCCTTTGTGGTCAAGGCCAATTTGCGCAACGC
>JAHLLU010000306.1 GCA_020444005.1 archaeon | reverse complement strand
CTGCTGCGACGATTCCAAGAACAAACATGCCAGCGCCCATTACCACGAGACCGGGCACACCATGATCGTCTCGTACGAGCCGAATGAAGATTGGCTGTGGTGCTATGCGGATGAGCAGGGTTGGCTGCCATAGTGCTTTGAGAAAATCGCCCACAATTCACGCATAGATTTAAAGTCCCAATTCAAGATTAGCCTCTGCTAAATGGTTGGGACTTTAAAATTGTTCAGTACGTTTGATACAAAACAGAATAGGGGGACTAAACTTCACCGAGTTTTATTTTTATAGGTGTTGTATGATTCCGCAGTTTGTTGAAATCGTTATCCTTTCGCTGAAAGTCTCCGGCATTGCCCTGGTTTTCAGCACCCTCATCGGGGTTCCATTGGGGGCAGTCATCGGACTGACCCGTTTTTATGGCCGCCGGTTGGTTGCTGCGATTTTATATACCGGCATGGGATTTCCCCCCGTAGTGGTAGGGTTATTTGTCTACATTCTGCTCTCCCGCAGCGGACCGCTGGGCAGCCTGCCCTACGATTTCATCCCCAACCTGTTTACACCCGCGGCAATGGTATTCGCGCAGACGATCATTTCCTTCCCCTTGGTGGCCGGGTTTACGATGGCGGCTGTTATGGGGGTGGACCGGTCCCTACGTACCCAGATGCGCTCTTTGGGCGCGACCAAACGGCAGGCGGCCCTCACCGTCCTTTCCGAAGCACGCATGGGTGTGATCGTGGCAATTGCCGCCGGGTTTGGCAGCATCATCAGCGAAGTCGGGGCCGTGATGTTGGTGGGGGGCAATATCGAAGGCCATACCCGCGTCCTCACGACTGCCATCGTCCTGGAAACGCGCAAAGGGAATTTCGAGCTGGCTTTGTTGTTGGGGGCCGTGCTGCTGATGTTATCGTTTATGGCTAACTTGATCATGCTGCGCCTGCAGGGGAGTGTCTTCGATGAGTAAATCCAAGATCTACACCCTGCAAAACGTCCACAAGCGCTACGGCGAGCGGCAGGTGCTGCAAATTGAATCGTTGGATATCTTCCAGGGAGAAGTATTGGGCATTGTCGGTCCCAGCGGTGCCGGAAAAAGCACCCTGCTGCGGCTGTTGAACTTTTTGGAAACGCCCACCAGCGGGACGGTGCAGTTCCACCAGGAACGCTTCGAAGCCGGACGCGAGATGCCCCTGGAGATGCGCCGCAAAGTGACCACCGTGTTTCAGCGCCCCATGCTGCTGGAACGCAGTGTCTATGAAAATGTCAATTATGGCCTGCGCCTACGGGGAAACCGCGACGGAAAACAGCGCGTCCAAACCTCCCTGGAGCAAGTCGGCTTATCAGAATTTTCCCGCCAGCGTGCCCGCACCCTCTCCGGCGGAGAGGCGCAGCGCGTCGCGTTGGCCCGTGCGATGGTGCTGCAGCCGGAGGTGCTGCTGCTGGACGAACCCACCGCCAATTTGGACCCCTATAATGTTGGGCTTATCGAAGAAATCGTCAGAGACTTAAATCAGCAGGGGGTGACTCTGGTTCTTGTCACACATAATGTATTCCAGGCCAGGCGTCTGGCCGACCGGGTGGCGTTTATTTTAGAAGGCAAGGTGGTTGAAGTAGCCCCCGTCGAGCAGTTTTTTGAAGCGCCTGAAGACCCGCGCACACGCGCGTTTGTAAATGGTGAGATGGTGTACTAACCAATCCGATTGCTGAAAAACGGCAAGTTCTAGTTTTCCCAAATTTTTTGAGAAGTGCTTCATATTTTCATGAAGTTCTTTAAGCATTGAAAGAAAAGGAGAAAAAGATGCAGAAAAAGTTTACTCGGATTATGAGTATTATGGTGGTGTTGACTTTGTTGTTGGGCGCTTGCGCCAGCACAGAAACAGAGCCGACCAATGCCCCGCAAACTGAACCGACTGAAGCAAATAATACGGTAGATGAGGTCGCCGAACCTACCGAAGCCGTTGAACCAGCCGAAGAAACCATGCCCACCGAGGGCGGTACGCTGATCCTGGCGACGACCACCTCCACGGACGATTCCGGTTTGCTCGATTACATCCTGCCGGATTTTGAGGCCGAAACAGGCATCTCGGTAGACGTGATTGCCGTCGGGACCGGCCAGGCACTGGAACTGGGCGAGAATGGCGATGCCGATGTGCTGCTGGTGCACGCCCGCGCCCTGGAAGACGCCTTCATGGAAGCCGGTCATGGCATCCGTCGTGAAGACGTGATGTACAACGACTTTGTGATCGTTGGCCCCGCCGATGACCCCGCAGGCATCCAGGGGATGACCACTGCCGCAGAAGCCTTCCAGGCAATTGCCGACGCCGGGGCGATGTTCATCTCGCGCGGCGACAATTCCGGCACGCACACCAAAGAAAAATCCATCTGGACCGCAGCCGGGTTCGAACCCACCGGTGACTGGTATATCTCCGCCGGGCAGGGCATGGGTGACGTGTTGACCATGGCCGACGAGCAGCAGGCTTACACGCTCTCCGACCGGGCAACCTACCTGGCCCGCACGCTGACCGGCACCGAATTGGTCATCCTGGTCGAAGGCGACCCGATCCTGTTCAACCCCTACGGCGTGATTGCCGTCAACCCGGAGAAGAACGCCGAGATCAACAACGAATATGCCAACCTGTTCATTGATTGGCTGATCTCCGTCCCCGTGCAGGAAAAGATCGGCACCTTTGGCGTGGAAGAATTTGGGGGCCCACTCTTCGTCCCCGATTCACAGCTCTGGCGCGACGCCAACAACTAACCCCGGTAGAAAGCCTGCGGTAAGCAGGTAAACTACCCGGAAAACGAAACCGCCCGGCAGAAAAGCCGGGCGGTTTTTATTCACTATAATTAGGCTTACACCCCATCCAAAATATCGGCGACCACGTCGCGCACATAATAGCGGGCCTGTCCATTGCGGGAGAGTCTGCGGATACCCGCCAGGTTGTTGCCCAGAGTGACGATGGCCGGTTCTTCGGCCCGGGTGCCGTTTTTCCCGACGATCTGCCCGAACCCGACGGTGGAGAGCAGCCCATTACACAGACAGCGCCGCTCCTGGGTGTTGAACTCCAGACCGCGCTTGCTAGTGAAGCCTTTGATGGGGGCGGCCGAACAACGCATAAACAACCGGCGAGAACCATCGGCGGCCGGTTTGCTCAGGCCGCGCTGCTGCAAAAGACCAATATCGCACACCCGCATCCGGGCATCGTAGATTTCTTCCTCGGCCAGCGTGCCGGGCAACTGCGCCACCTTGAAGGGGAACCCGGTGGGCGAGAACATGGTGGTCTTGACCAAATCGACATCCTCAGTCCCTTTTTTGATCTGATCCAGGATCGCCGTTTTATAAGCCGGCCCCATCCCGGATTCCTCGGATAATGCAAAGTTCGACCCAATCTGGACTCCATTGGCACCGAAGGCGCGCGCCTGCTCGAAGCGGATATGGTTGCTGTATCCCCCCGCCATCCAGAAGGGCAGCCCGGCACTGCGGATCGCTTCCTCATCCTTGACAAGCGGCCCCTGGGGCGGAGCGTTGTGCCCACCGGCGGTATGGTGCTCGATGATGAAACCGTCCGGCGGCTCGGTGCGGCTTTTTGCCAGGGCCTCCACCAGATTTTCCAGCGAGACGATTGCCAAAAAAGCCGGACGGCGGAGCGGTTTTTCGGTCAGCTTGCCGTCTGCGATCAGGCGCGGATCGAAGGGCACATGGAAAGATTCCCCCGAGGCACGGTAGAGCACTTGCAGCTTGGTGCTGACCGGCTGATGGTCCACCAATTGCGTACGGTCTGCGGCCAGACCGTCCGGGTTACCGGCCCCCACAATCACCCCGTCCAACCCGGCAAGCATGGCGCCATAGAGGGTGTAGATCAGAGGGAGTTCCACCTTTTTGAGGAAGTTGATGAAGATGCGCCCCTGGTGTCCCTGCTTTGCCAGCCACACTTCGGCAAACCCGGTAGCGATCAGCAGCTCGGCGACCTCGTCGTCCAGGTAGAGCGGCATCGATTCGCCGTCCGCCCGGGGCGCCGGGACGGTATTGCCGCCCCCTGCGGGGCGCACGATATGTTGGGGTGCATTCTTGAACTTGGCTTCGGGGGGTTTACCGCCGGCGATGAAATATTTTTCCACGATCTTC
>JAHLLU010000220.1 GCA_020444005.1 archaeon | reverse complement strand
GTGTGCAAGTAAGACACATGGAGCATCTTCACGGGGCTCATGTGGCGTGTATAATACACCTGTTATAGTGTTTTCACCGCTTATGGAGACATCAGTTACCCTGATTTCTCCATTGAAATTGTTCACCCTATAGGCTCCATACATGCATAGAACCGAGCAAACGAGACAAACAGCCACCAGAATACGTCTATTCACGTAAAAGAAAACAAAGAAGAGGAATAAAAGAGGTTAGATAGGAGCACCCATAGGAGGCTCAGCCGGGGGAGTAAGATTAACCGCATCAGGGTTCTCCTCAAGCAGCTCCAACACAGTATCAAGATACACGTACTGGGCTATCTGCGCCTCGTCATCGGTCTCTATCTCGCCTACATGTTCATTCAACTGAACCAGTTTGAAGTAAGCCAAGCTCCTAACCGCTGCAGGTGCCTCCTTGTTCTTCACAAGCTCCACCATATAGTAGAGCACCACGTTGTTCACGAGGCGTTGAAGCTCCATATGGTACGGGTCCTCATATGTGGTTAACCAAGTTGCCTCAAAGAGCCTGTCAATCACATCACCCAGACCCGGTAAGCTCTGGTCTCTAGCATTATACTCCACGAGACGCGCAGCTCGCTCAGGGTGAAGAATCAACCTAAGGGTTAACCCCGCAGCAGTCTCCGCTACCGCCATAGGGTCAAAGGCTAGTCCAGTTCTACCCGGGAACAGATCCTTGTTCTGCTGGAAGTGCTGGGGTCTTGGATGCATCAAATCCAGTAGCGGCGTTGGTAAAGCCAGTGCCTCCGGCGTAATGGTTGCTAGTAAAGCGTCTAATCCCTTTGCCTGAGTCTCCGCTGGCACCATCTTGGGGTACTCCTGAACATCACCACGTACCTTGTAGTGGTAGTAGAGTCCTCCGACAACGCTTGCCGCTGCCTCAAGCTGGAACCTATGGAAGAGATATGTTGTCACCAACGGCTCCTCCATCTTCGCTAACGGTGTTCCATACTGAACACGGTGCTCACCAAAGCTCTCAAGAGCAATCTTACGGACCCTCATCATCCTATCAAGCTCATCAACTGGATCAACGCCTGTAATCCAGTAAGCCGCGTATGGACTTGCGCTCCCCGGTCCAGCGTCCCTGCTGGGCTGGAAATACAATCCACGGCTGAAAGCATCGTTTAGAAGCTTGTCAAGAGCCTTGTCCTCGTCAACGTCCTCTGGGTAATCCTGATAACCATACTCGATACTGACTAGGTCCCATTCACCTACACCTGTCTCATAAGCTTCGCTTAGGTCTAGTTCCCCGTCTTTCTCCTTCACCAACATGCTAGGATAATCCATTACGCTGGCTCTACCATTGAGGTTACTCGCATAATTATGCCCCAAACCGAGAGTATGTCCAACCTCGTGGACGCTAAGCTGTCTGATACGAGCCAAAGCCATCTCCATCGCCTCATCAATGTTATCACCATCCTCACGATACGCCCCCATCAAACCCATAGCGATCATGAAATCCTGCCTGATACGTAGACTTCCAAGACTCACGTGACCCTTGAGAATCTCGCCAGTGCGTGGGTCAGTTATAGTCATCCCGTAGCTCCAGCCACGTGTACTCCTGTGAACCCAGTTGATCACATTGTACCTGACGTCCATGGGGTCCGCGTCCTCTGGGAGAATCTCGACCTTGAAGGCATCCTTGTAGCCAATGTGCTCAAAGGCGATGTTCCACCACTGACAACCCACAACAAGCGCAGTCCTAATGGGCTCAGGTACACCGGGGTCCACATAGTAGACTATGGGCTCAACCGGTTCACTCACCTCAGCCTGTGGGTCTTTTTTCTTGAGTCTGTGTCTGCAGATGTATCGCTTCTCCAGTGGTTCATTGAATGGCGTCGCGTAATCGTTGTAGTTTACGCTGAAGTAGCTGCTCCTGATATCAAACCGTCGTGGCGTGTAATCATCGTCAGGTAACTCGATGAAGCTATGATGCTGTCTCACAGAAACATTCAATGGGTCCGGTGCAACGCTCTTAAGCCAGTCCCCCGGATCCTTTCCCTTATAGGTTAAGATTGCCTCGAACTCTGTGTTCTTGGGGAAGTTCTTTGTTGCGGGCAGGTATATTGCTGAGCGCTCTGGGTCCTGCTCGTATTCGCCTTGTTCTTTTTCTTTGAGACGTTGAGTCACATGTTTCGCGTCCCGTAGCAGAAAATCAGTGACATCCACAAGCACCTTTGAGTCTTCTTCTGCCTCTACCTTGAAACCACCGATAACGGACTTCGCGAAGGCATCATCCACCGCCTCACGCTCCTTGGGGTTACTGCTTACCGCCCTGTACCCATAGTTGACCTGTGTCAGCAGTATCTTTGGTCCAATACGCTGGAACTTTACAACCTTTGTGTCTCCAAGCTGGTTCCTATCCAAGCCGATATCGTTGCTACCGAGTCCAGCCTTGAGGCTGTTGACGTAGAGAAACTCTTCCTCAAACCTGTCTATCTCTAGCCAGATTTTCCCCTTTTTCTGGTCCCAGTAGTAGTTGAAGTATCCGGGATGTTTTTCCATCTCCTCGGTGAACCCGGTTATGGATTGGGGTTCACATGGTTTTTTCTCATCCAAATCTATTCACATCTAGTTCTCGGGTGGAGGTAAAAAACAATCGACCAGAAGATGTGGAACACGGTTCCTTAGCATGAATCGCGGATATTCTTCGTTATCCGGGTTAGATTTTCCTTATTAACATCATATTCATGCTTCAAATATGTCCTACAGGTCGCTATTCCACAGATCACTTGACGTATTAACATGCGTCTACAACCATGAAACAGAACTGGACTCAATCTGTAAACAGGTTGGACTCGGGGAAAACCATGTGGAGGAACTCATAGGTAAACTCACAGAGTGGGAGCTTCTCGTGGACTATACACCTGAACTAACAGTCTCTGAAAGGGGTAAGAACGTCTTATCGTTTTACCATAACTACGCGGAGGCATTACGGGTAAAGCCGTTGATCAGAGCCCACGTCCCAGATTATTAGCCTAATTTGTGGATGATGTTAAATTTTCTTTCAACAGAATACTGCCCATGATTAGGGCTGTAATATTTGATTTCGGGGGCACACTTGCACAGACAAAGACCCCATGGGATACTGTCTGTAACAGGATCGCTGAAAGACTGGAATACATGGACATCAATGTTGATCCAGTTGACTTGGAAGAGGCAGTAAAGGAAACCATAGAGTACAGGTACCAACAACATACCCTTGGAGTAGAGCTGGACTCGTACCGGTTCTTCAACCACGCACTGGAAAAACTAGGACACAATGTACCAGTTGACGTAACAGACGAGCTAGAGCAGATGGTGTACGATGAAGGATACACTAGCTTCGCGGATAACCTAGAGGAGACCTTGATGACCCTATCAGAGGATTACATGCTAGCCCTACTAAGCAACGCATGGCTGGAAGCGCCACGACAAGCACTCCGAGACCAAGGATACGGGCGCTGGTTCAAGGCAATGGTATGCAGCTACGATATAGGAATCCCCAAACCAGACCCAAGAATATTCAGACACACAATAGACCTCTTAGGAGTCCACCAATCAGAAGCAGTAATGGTAGGAGACAGTCTAGAAGCTGATATCAAAGGCGCATTAGCCGCTGGTTTGCAGGCGGTTCTAGTTGATGACGGCTTCAGCCAGTGGGGTGGACCCAAGATTATGGAGCTAAGCACGTTACCTGAGCTGCTTCGTACGTTGGATGTGTAGCCTCCGGATACACACATACCGTTTTCATTACAACAGGGTTGTTTTTGAAAGTGAAGAAACGTGTACAGTAGCGAGGCAAGGGTAGAGGTATTTGAGTATGAGCCAGACATCAAGGAAGCAGATAATGACCTCGATAGAAGAAGCATGATATTCAAGGCCCTTTCAGACCCCAACCGTTTGAAGATAATGTACCTCCTCATGGATGGCGAGAAATGCGTCTCCGAGCTACTGCCCTTCTTTGAGATACTTCAACCCACAGTAAGCGTCCACCTTCTACAGCTACAGGACATTGGATTGCTTGATGTACGCAGGGATGGAAGAAAACGTCTCTACAGCCTCGCAGATGAAAGGATTCTCTTTGAGATCGATAAGTTCTGCGATAAAATCTGGAAA
>JAHLLU010000219.1 GCA_020444005.1 archaeon | reverse complement strand
TGGTGATGGTACACCAGATACTGGAGGTGAAACTCCAGATACTGGTGGCGAAACCCCCGACACTGGTGGCGAAACTCCAGATACTGGAGGTGAGACCCCTGATACGGGTGGAGATGAACCAGTCATTGGCACAATTTCTGGTACCATTCTCGACGATGAAGGTAACCCAGTTGAGGGTGTTCTGGTTCAAGCTGGTGATGTATCAGATACAACCGATTCCAATGGTGAGTATAGCCTAACAGTTGAGGAAGGCGATTACTATGTTGAGGCATCCAAGAACGGTTACAGTCAGGGAATCAAATCTGTCAAAGTAACAGAAGAAACAACTTATAGTGCAGACTTTTCACTCCGGGTGCTAAGTACAGGAACCGGTGACGGTAAGACCATCAGGGTAATCACACGACACGGAGCAGATATAATGCTCGTTGCTGAGGACCTCTTCCTTGAAAGCGACTTTGCAGTAGAGAATAACATCGTGAACATTGAGTGGCTGCCCATCGCTGACTCTCTATGGATTGAGACAATCACCCGATCAGAAGACGTTGATGTCGCTTGGGGTGGTGGCCCAGACCTATTCGATATAATTTTGGACGCTGGATTATGTGCACCATTAGAAGGTGAAAACATTGAAGCGATACTAGCTGACATCCCTGAGGATATAGGAGGCTCTGAGACAAGAAGAGTCGTTGATGGTGATGTTTATTGGGCTGGAGCAGCCATCAGTAGCTTCGGATTCACTATTAACACTGATTTGCTTGACTACTATGGTCTTCCAGAGCCTTCAACATGGGAAGACTTGGCAAGCGCAACATATGCAGCGTATCTACCAACAGCTATAGTAGGAACAGCTGACGCAACGACATCAACTTCAAACACAAGAATATTCCAGATCATACTCCAGATATACGGCTGGCAGGAAGGCTGGAACAACCTGATAAAGATGGGTGCAAATAGCGCCATCTATGACCAATCAGGCAACGTTAGGGACGCAGTAATCAACAGACAAATTGCAGTCGGTACAACCATCGACTTCTACGGATACACAGCGCAGTGGAAAAACCCAGAATTCTGTCGCTACATATTCCCCGCTGATGGAACTATAGTAAACGCAGACCCAATCGCGTTGCTAACCACAGCGACTGACGCTGAACTTGGGCAAGGATTCATTGAATGGGTTCTAAGCCCTGAAGGACAGAAGACATGGCTAGACGGAAACATTAACAGGATGCCTGTTAACGAGGGTGTCTTCGATACGCCTGAAGGCTTGATACGATCAGACCTTGAGGAAGTATTCGGCAAGACACAGGAAGCTCTAACAATCCAGTTTGATAGCGTCGAAGGCGCAAGCTACTACTCAGCCATCAGAAACTACCATAGGGCGACACTTGTATTGCCACACATTCAGTTAACCCAGCTTTGGGCGGACTTGACTTGGGCGCTTGAACAGGGAGACATTACACAAACACAATTTGATGATATTGAGGCAAGGATAGGTGACCCATATGAGATACCATTTATTGACCCCGAGACTGGGGAGACCGAGATATTCACAATGGACTATGCTCAGGCAATCAATGATCGGATGGCTAACGATGTTGAGTACAAACAGGAAATGGTGGACGCTTGGGAAGAAGCTGCGCTAGCTCACTATGCAGAACTCTATGCAGAACTAGAAAGTATATCTTAGGGGGCTAGTGTTGAAGGAGAAACTCTCCATCACAGACACAGTTGAAAAACTTCGGAGGGAGCTTGACCCCCTCACTCTCACACAGACCCTTATCTCGTATTTTATGCTCATCGCTTTTCTCATTATGCCCCTGTCATCGCTTGTTATTCAAGGCTTCAAGTACGGGGGTGGACTCAGTCTACGCTGGTTCATAGACATACTCACAAGCCCAGAATACGTCAGCCTCCAGAGTAGAGGTGGACGACTCTTTGAGGTACGTAGAGGCGTCATGTACATCTGGGGCTATGACCACGGTATATTGCTAAACTCGTTAATCGTTGCATTCTTGGTGACCCTTTTCTGCAGTATTATCGGTATTTGTGTTGCTATGATCATGGGGCGCTACGAGTTCAAAGGTAAAGCCATATTCAAGGTAATACTCCTGATCCCCTTGTTGGCGACTCCTTTCGTAAACGCCTATGTTGTTGGTAAGGTGTTTAATCCCCAGTTCGGGTTACTCAACTATCTATTCTATGACCTGTTGCGTATCTTACCATGGAGAGTAAGCATCGACGGACTAGTCGGGCTAATCGTGGTCCAGACTCTGACTTACTATCCTATAGTCTATACAAACGTACTATCTTCATTGAACAACGTTGACCCCAGCCTTGAGGAAATGGCTGAAAACCTCGGCTCAACCGGGTTCAGACTATTCAGAACAGTCACATTTCCCCTGCTCTTGCCCGGGCTCGTAGCGGGGGCGATAATCACATTCATATTCAGCCTCGAAGACCTCGGAGCCCCCATAGGCTTCATCGGAGCAACCGCAAACCCCCTCTCAAAGAATGTGGCGTCCTATCAGATATACGCCAGCTTCAAAGAAGCAATGACAGGCGAGATATCCCCCAAGGTATCAGCCCTAGCGTTGCTAATCATGGTGATCACCGTTCTGAGCTACACGCTGGTCAAGTATTATACGTCCCGGAGAGATTACGCGATGCTAAGTAAGGGGGGACGCTGGAGCCCAAGACTGAGCACACCAAACATGGGCAAACAGGCACTCATCATCGCATCCCTCACACTATTATTCTTACTAGGGGCAATGCCTCAACTGGGGACCCTTGTCCTAGCTTCCACTAACTGGGCGACCAGTGGAACATTCCCCACGAAACTGACGGGGGAATACTTCGCCGCGCTTACCACGAACCGTGACGTAGTGGGGGCTATCCTGAACAGCCTCGGTTACAGTGTTGCCGCTGTAGCTATTATGATCGTTGTAGGTTCAAGTATCAGCTACGTGGTGGCGAAAAGAGACATACCCACCAAAGGCGTACTGGATCTACTGGCAACAGTACCCGTCTCTGTACCCGGTGTCAGCCTCGCGGTAAGCTATTTCCTGTTCTTCTCATCAAAGTTCTTCAGAGGCTCAGTACTGGACCCCTTGACAGACCCTGCCGCGTTATTGATTATAGCATACTCCATTAGACGACTTCCATTCACAACTCGGTCTGTCTACGCAGGGCTCCAGCAGATAGACAAGAGTCTTGAGGAAGCCTCATTGAACCTTGGCGCAACACGCACCTCTACTTTCACAAAGATTGTACTCCCGTTAATCGTATCCAATGTCATCAGCGGAGCATTGCTGAGCTTCGTCTACAGCATGGCGGAGGTAAGCACCAGCGTCACACTAGGCGCGTTAAGCGAGGAACGGGTTCCAATTACTTTCTTCATCAGCCAGATAGTCTATGGCACTGCGGCGGTGGGCTCCGTTAGCATTGGGGCTAGCATGTGCATATTGTTGATGGCTGTTCAGATCACCGCCATGGCTGTGAGCAACTATGTGCTCAAGCAAAAAGTATCATTCCTAGGAGTCTAAAAGATGGTAGAAATAGAGCTAAGAAACCTCACGAAACGCTTCGGAGAAGTCACAGCAGCAGACAACATCAACCTCACAATAAACGATGGAGAGTTCTTCACCCTACTGGGCCCAAGCGGTTGCGGTAAGACCACTACAATGCGTATGATCGCGGGCTTGGAGTTCCCAACCGAGGGACAAGTATTCTTTGATGATAACGACGTTACACAGCTACCATCCTATGAACGCAACACCGGTATGGTGTTCCAGAACTACGCCCTCTGGCCGCATATGAAGGTCTTTGAGAATGTCGCATATGGTCTGAATGTCCGAAAAGTACCGCAAAACGAGATCAAGGAACGCGTAAAGGAGGCTCTTGAACAAGTCAAACTTGGTGGAATGGAGGACAGGTTCCCAACACAGCTCAGTGGTGGGCAGCAGCAGCGTGTCGCCTTGGCGCGTGTATTGGTGATTAACCCTGCGGTGTTGTTGCTTGATGAACCTTTGAGTAATCTTGATGCTAAACTTAGAGTCCAGATGCGAGAGGAGATCAAGGATCTCCAGAAGCGTCTAGGAATTACTACCATCTATGTTACTCACGACCAAGAGGA
>JAHLLU010000218.1 GCA_020444005.1 archaeon | reverse complement strand
CTCCACAATCGTAAATATACATCACGCCATTTTCAGCCAACCACAGAGGCAAATGAAATGGATACTAAGTTAAACCATAGAAGGGGTATCACGGGCATTGAGACAGCGATTATTCTTACAGCATTCGTTATTACAGCCTCAGCCTTCAGCTTTGTAATACTAAACGTCGGATTCCTGACAAGCGACAAAGCGCAAACCACAGTCATTAGCAGCATGAAGGAGACAAGCAGTAGCATCATCGCAGACGCAGGCGTAACAGGCTACTTCAGTAACACAACTGTAGCTGACCAAGACGAAGTTTGTCTTGAAGAAATACTGTTTTACATCAAACTCGCGCAGGGACACGAGCCTATTGACTGTAGCGACGACTCAATGGTAATTACATACACAAACCAGAGAGGACACACTGTAGTATACAGTGACAACATACTCAACGGAACAGTAACAACCATCCAGACCATCACAGGCGACAGCGACTCATTGTTAGAGCTAGGCGAAAAGATGCAGGTACACATAAACTTCAAACAGATAGACAGTACCGATGTCAAACCAGTACCAGCTGTACACACAGACGTCTACGGGAAACCCTACGAGACAATCAGGATTGAGATACGGCCAATAGTCGGAGCAATACTGACGATGGAAAAAGAGATACCAGCAGTAAATGCGCCGGTAATGACATTAAGATAAGAAGATTAGACTTCCCGAGTCGTAGTAACTGTCTCAGTCACTTCGACACCCCGTTCACGGAGCTTGCTTAAAAGCTCCTCAACGAGTGGGCCCTGTATAACACGAACTGGCCACTGGATACCCTTCTTCTTGACTGCTCCTCTACCAAGCATTCTAGCCATCAAAGCAGCGCTGTAGCCTGTGGTTTTTGCCATTGATGTTATATCGTTTTCTTCGTCGTAAAAGTCAACCATGTCATACTCGATGACAACCTCGTTACCATCCTTGATGCCTTCAACGCGTACAAGAAGCACTGTTAGGTCTCTGTCGCCTTCATCTGTGTCAAACTTCACCAACGGATAGATTATCTTATGGAACAGTTCACGTGGTACTACTTTTGTGCCCTCATAGTCAACTGGGTCCTCACTGATCAATCCAAGATCATCAAGGAATTTTATCTTCTCAACAAATCCATTGTATCGGATCGTCTTTCCTCTAAAGCTTTTCACACCCTTCTCAAGACCAAGCTTTAGCAAGGATGATGGATATCCATCTGTAAATGCCTCCATGGGGTCCAAACCATCAACATAGATTGGCTCAACCTCACTGTAACGCTCCATCTGGACTTGTTTACCTTCTTCAATCATTGGCACCAAACCCGGACGAACAGGCATCTTTGTACCACCAAACACTATCTTGTAGTCTAGTGGCGGCTCTGGTTCTACGGGTAGTCCACCACAAGCAAACATTACGCTCTCCGCTTGGTCCATAGTCATTATCGCTGTTCCAGATAACACATCTATGAGCCCGGGGTCTACTCCGCATCCCGGCATGGCAGTAATACCAGCTTTCTCCACTTCTTTATAGAGTGGACCATCCTGCGGATAACCGCCTCCAGCTAAGTCTACTATGTTTACTTTTGCCTCCATGGCTGCTTTCAAGGCGTGAATACTGAATCTTGCTGCAGTACCATGTATGACTAGGTCATAGTCTTTCATCTTTTTGACTACTTTTTCATGGTCTAAGACGCTGAGTACCTCGATGTCGAATTTCTTATTGTTGACATATTTTTTCGCTTCATCGAGTTTCTTTTTGTCAATATCGCAGCCTGTTACCTTTGTGACCATAGGGTCCTCGGCACAGTCTTTCGCGATAGTGGGACCCATGAGTCCCATACCTAAGACTAGAATCTTCATATCATCACAATTAATCTGACGCTGCGGGGCATTTAGCATCTGCGATCAATAGCAATCGTTATTCATCGACAGTGTCTTCGTCACGTGTAGAAGTTCTTAAATATATTCTATGGTTTATCACATCAAATCAATAGGTGTTAAAATTGGTTGATTTTTCATTCAGCGAGGAACAGGAGCTATTTCGTGAGGCAGTCAGGGAATGGCTCAGTAAGAATCTAACACTTGAGCAAGTGAGGGAGAACGATACAAATCATGAGCTACCCAAGAGCCTAATCAAAGGTATGGGTGATCTTGGATTGCTTCTCTTGACGCTCCCGGAGGAGGATGGAGGAAGTGATGCGGACTGGGTTACCGCCACTATTGGTGCAGAGGAGCTAGGGTACGCTGACATCAGCGTTGCCAGTCCTGTATTCTATCTTGTACAGGCAAGCTGGGGATACGTAATCAACAAACTTGCCTCTGAGACCGTCAAAGAGAAATACATCAGAAGAGCAGCAACAGGAAACGGCTTCATAGGCATAGGTGTCACTGAGCCCGGAGGCGGTAGCGATGTTGCAGGCTTCAAGACCACATTTAAACCAAATGCAGGTGGAGGCTGGAACATCAACGGAGAGAAATGCTACATAGATGGATGGCGGATACTTCGTCTCAGGATTCAACAACCGTGACGCAGGTCACAGGGGAATGACTGCTGCCTTTGTACCCATCAACTATGAAGGCGTTGAGATCACAAAACGATTCGATAACATGGGCAGGATGGCTATCAGTACTGGCGGTTTCAAGATGACTGATGTAAATGTGCCAGCGGATTACCAGCTAGGAGAGACCAATAAGGGATTCTACTCCACCATGGAAGGCTTTGACGCTGCACGTGTACTTGTATCAGCTAGCTGTATTGGTGCTGCTGAGCGTGCAATGGATCTTGGTATGGATTATATCAAGGAGCGTATGGCATTCGGTCAGCCTCTAGCCAAGTATCAGGGTATACAGTTCGACTTGGCTGATATGGTGGCTCATCATGAAGCCATCAAGAGCCTAGTCTATAGGACCGCTTGGATGCTTGAAAAGAAATACAATGAAGGATTTGATGCGCTAGAGCTAGCGAAATACATCAGTATGTGCAAGTATCTAGCTCCTCACCATGCACTCGATACCTTCAGACGTGTTCTCTACTGGATGGGTGCTTATGGCTATACTAAGGAGTGCCCACTAGAGATGGGAATGCGTGGCGTCATGAGCTACTGTATCGGTGCTGAGGGTTCAGCTAACATACAGAAGATCGTTATCGCCCGTGAAACCATGGGACGAGACTGGACCAAAACCAGATAAACTCCCCTTCTTTCTTCTTTTTTCAGTTAAGTATTTAGCGTAGGCTAGTTGTTTAATCAGAGAATAAACATGTCTGGTATAGGACAATTACCCCCACAAGTTCAAGAAAGACTACAGCGTCTCCAGAACCTCCAGAATACACTACAGCAGCTTATGGTGCAGAAACAGCGTATAGAAATGGAGCAGATGGAGTCTGATAAAGCCTTAGAGACACTGAAAACTACTGATGAAGGCAACAAGGTCTACAAGTCTGTTGGGGCTGTGCTCGTTGAGCGATCCAAGGATGATGTTGTTAAGGAGCTTGAGGAGCGAAAAGATTTCCTCGATATGAGGCTAAAAGTCATCGTCAAACAGGAAGAAAAGACCCGAGAGAAGATGACTGGAATTCAAGAGACACTTCAAAAAGAACTCGGTCTCCCTAGCCAGTAAAACCTAACTAGTTTATTATCATTCCTTATTGTTGATAATCCTTGCAGGAGCCCGGCTTCATAGAGTACCTCGGTGAATCAGTGGTAGTCATTGGTCATCATAACGCTGATCCTGACGCTGTTGGAGCCGCTCAAGGTGTAAAGGAGCTAATAGGGCAACTCAAACCAGATACAGATGTACGCGTTGTGATGCCTGATGATATTAGTAGGTTATCTAGGCAGATCATCGAGTTACTTGAGTTGGAAATCTCAGAGGGCTATTCTGGGGTCTTTGATACTATAGTAATCGTTGATTCTGGTGGGCTTAACCAACTTGGTGAATGGGGTGAAATCATCAAGGCACACAATCAAGTAGTGATAGTTATTGACCATCATACCTTAGATGATGAGCTATCACAATGCACGGATTTATTGATCCATGATGATCGGGCGAGCTCAGCCTCGGAACTAGTAGCTAAACTCTACCATCAATACGGAGTTACGCCATCAATAAACACCTCAAAGGCTTTACTGGCTGGAATTG
>JAHLLU010000217.1 GCA_020444005.1 archaeon | reverse complement strand
TTAATCCTCCAATCAGTGCCCTCAGAGCCAATACTATGACCACCCAGAAGCTTACCAGTCTCCACATCAGCCAAAATCTTGATACTAATCTCCTTAGCATCAGGCATCCAGTTGGGCTTATTCACAGTATTAGCTCTACCACTAACCACCTCAAACCCAGCCCGTTCAGCCCCCGGCGTATTATAACCCGTTGCAGAAACCTCAAGATCACCCACATAAGAGACAAAAGTACCCAGAGTCCCATCGTAAACCGCCTCCCCACCAGCAGCATTCACACCTGCAACCATGGCCTGCCGATAAGCAGTAGTAGCCAAAGCGATCCTAGCCGGAGACTTATCAATCATATTATAGCTCAAACAATTATCACCAACAGCATAGACACCCGGAATGCTTGTCTCCATACGTTCATCGGTCTTGATGCTACCCCTCTCACAAACAATACCCATCTTCTCAGCAAGATCAATATTACTATCAACACCTGCAGCCATCACAACGAAATCCACAGGAATCACCTCGCCCCCAATGGTCACAGACTCAACAACATCTCCCCCATTGATACTATCGATGCCTTTTCCGAAATGAACATGCAGCCCTTTCTCCTTGATGTGATCCACAAGAATAGTGCCCATATCAGGGTCAACATTACGCGGCAACGCAGGCTCGCTTCTCTTGGTAATATGCACATCCAAGCCTAGATGCTTCAAAGCCAAAGCTATCTCCATACCAATAGCCCCCCCACCAATAACAGCACAAGCCTTCGACTTTAACGCAATATCACGCACAAGCTCACCATCCGTCGGCGTACTTACCGAATAAATGCCCTTACCCAGGAACTCCTTTGCCCCAGGTATCGGCAGTATCTTGGGCTTGCTACCTGTAGCCAGTATGAGTGAATCATACTCTACCCAACTCTCCTCCCCGGTCTCCAGATTCTTTACCATAACCTTCTTTGCCTCCGGGTCTACCGTCATGGCTTCATGCTTGAGATGAATCTGTAAAGTCCTTGTAGTCGGAACCGCATGCTTCAAATCGTCAAAATCCTTGACTTTTCCCTCAATCGCATAGGGTATTCCACATGGGCTAAACATATGGTAGTCTCGTTTCTCGTAGATATCTATCTGGGTTCTACGGTTGAATCTCTGGGCTGCTCTACTGCTGTACAACCCACCTGTTCCTAAACCGATAATAACAATATGCGGCGCTTCTTTACTCAATATAATCAAAAAATAGGTTGAGGGTTTACTCATATCATTTTCTATAAAAATAGGGAAAAACCATCATTTTTAGATAAAACCCCCGTACTATCTCCAGATGCATCATGTCTAATAGTAACTGATTGATCTCGCGTTTTCCACTAAACCACTTGCACAGGCCACATATTTTCCGCTATCAGTAATCTTGTAAATATTCTGACGCCCACGCTTTTCCTTCAAAATATAACCCGCGTCCTCCAATTTTCCAGCAATACCCTTGTTTAAACGCATGAGCATACCTATCTTCTCGTTTCGTCTAAGTTTATCAGGTTCATCCTCAAAGCCCTCTATCCCTGAATCATGCAGAAAGTTGAGCACATCGCTTGTACGCATCTCTTCTCGTCGATAGAGCTCAACCAGTAAGAGTTGCCCTCTTTCATCTGGTAATTGGATATTGAAGTTTTCAAGAAAATGTATCTGAGGTTCTGTCACTATAGCGTTCCCATGTACACTACGTTCACGCTCTGTGAGGCTGAGTCCAGCTGCTCTGACGTAGTAGAGTTTGGCGTCTTGTACCATGCTGGCGAGTGCGGTGCCTACTGATACAAAGGGTCCTCCAGCTGACATATTGACGTAAACTATGTTTCCTTTTTCCTGTTCCTTTTTCACTATACTGCTTACCTTGCTGATGATGTCCAGTATTGAAATGGTGTGTGTCTCAACCACCTCTACGATGATCCCCTGTGCCTCTAGACGTCTACGTGTCTCATTCAGGTAGTGTTGAGCTTCTTCAACTGTCTCTGTTCCTAGGGGTACTGCTGCTGTGAGTATGTAGGCCTTGTTTGCCTTGAATCCCCCTTCCACCTCGAAGGGTCTTACTGCTCTGTCTATCTCTGTCTCTAGGGGGATTACGTGTATGATCTCTGTTCCTCCGCCTAGAGTGGTTATCTTGGGGATCATGATACTCATTGTTAAACTTGTTAAATATGTTAAACCAAATAAGTTTAACTATATCATTAGGTTTATCTCCCTGAGCAAACCAGTCTTTCCGTTTATGGGAGTAATCCTCCCATGCTCACAATATGTGAGTACAAAAAATGAGTACAGGACTTGAGTCATGCTTTAAAACAGAAAAGAGATTGAACCGGTATGGAACCAAAGACCCCCACACTATCAGGTATGCGAGGATTCACGGTAATCTGGCTAGGACAATTCACATCAATGCTGGGCTCATCCATGACCAACTTCGCCCTCACAATATGGGCTTGGGAGAAAACAGGAACCGCCACAGCCTTGGCATTAACAGGGTTAGCCTTTGTGTTACCGAATATATTGGTGTATCCTGTTGCTGGTGCTTTGGTTGATCGCTGGAACAGAAAACTTGTGATGATGCTCAGCGATTTAGCTGCAGGAATAGGCACAATCGCCATCTTACTACTGTACAGCTCTGATATGCTTCAGATATGGCATCTATACATCATATTCACCTTCATGGGGCTCTTCCAGAGCTTCCAGTTCCCAGCCTACAGCGCAGCCGTCAGTACAATGATGGATAAAGAGCAATATGGACGAGCCAGCGGGATGCTGAGTCTAGCACAGAGTGCTTCAGGGATATTTGCACCTGTGGCAGCTGGGGTATTAATTGGTATAGTGGGTACTAGTGGGATTCTTTTGTTTGATATTGCTAGCTTCATCATAGCCATAGGCTCCTTACTGCCGGTTCATATTCCACAACCCGTGATCTCAGCTGAGAAACAGGGAAAGTCTAGTCTACTTCAGGATAGCCTATTCGGGTTCAGATACATTCTAGCTAGAAAGGGGCTTCTCGGGCTTCAACTAGCGTTTTTCCTAATCAACTTCACTGGAAGCCTCATCTTTCCCTTACTTGCTCCAATGATTCTAAGTCAGACCAATAACAATACCGTGGCACTAGGTACAGTAAACTCGGCTTTCGGTGTTGGTGGAGTTGTAGGCGGCTTATTGCTTAGTGCTTGGGGTGGTCCCAAGAAAAAGGTTCACGGGGTTCTCTTAGGTATGACTCTGAGCAGTCTTTTGGGTTATACTGTGATGGGTTTGGCTGGTTCTCCATTGTTCTGGGCTCTCGGGGCGTTTATCATGATGTCCTTTAATCCAATAATTAATGGGAGTAATCAGGCTATCTGGCAAAGCAAGGTGCCTCCAGAAATGCAAGGCAGGGTATTCTCTGCTCGTGCTTTCATTGCTTTGATCAGTCAGCCAATTGCAATGGCTATTACTGGTCCATTGGCTGATGGTTTTCTGTTGCCGGGTATGATGGCGGGTGGCTCGCTTGCTCCTATATTTGGGTGGTTGATTGGGGTGGGTCCGGGTAAGGGAATATCATTGCTTTACTTGATGATGGGTGTTATTAGCGCGGTGTTTGGTTTGAGCGCTTACATGTTTAAGGAGGTTCGTGACGTAGAATCTCTATTGCCCGATCATGATGCTATTGATACTTCTTCCACGGTTGTCGTAGAGGTATAACCGCTTCCTGTATTCTCTCAGAGTCTTTCTTTACCTTGAGGTTGTTTTTGCGGTATTTGCGTGTCCACTGGAGAAGATTCTTCTCTTCCATAGGTCTGGGTTCTTTCAACGGGATATAAAGGAAACCCATCACTTTGATCGGGGGTCTTCACTGAAACTGGTAGCAAGACAAATACATATCGAAGCCTGTGTATCCCCCATGCCAACGGTCAAAGCAAACGGGATCGAGATATACTACGAGACAAAGGGCACAGGAACACCCTTATTGCTGATTAACGGATGGGGCGGCAACCTAAACAGTTGGAGCACAGAGATGGTTGATTCTCTCGCTGAGCATCATCAAGTCATCATGATGGACAACAGGGGCACAGGTCGTAGCAGTAAACCTGACGAACCATATACTATTGACATGATGGCAGCTGACGCAGCTGGATTATTGGAGGCTATTGGTGTCGAGCATGCTCACGTGATGG
>JAHLLU010000216.1 GCA_020444005.1 archaeon | reverse complement strand
CAAGGTGTCTGATTTTACGGGATGTCTCCGAGAGACGTAATCTTGAGAACAAGCTTAGCATTCTCCACTATTATGCTTCAAGCATCGCCAAGGCGGAGAATTACGAGGACTTGGGGTCTATTACTGAGAATGCTTTGAAAAATAGCTTGGGTTTCTCTCAAGGTGTTTTGATTCTTCGAGATGGGGATGATTATTCCAAGATTCAGGTTTGGGGTGAGATAAGCGAGAAACTTCCTGAGGAATATATCAGAAAATTATCCCAAATAGATCGGGTGAAGACGTGTTGCCTTCGGGATTTCATCTCAGAGACCGACTGTAACAATAACTGTGCAAGTGAGGATATGGCAATGCTCTGTGTTCCAATAATAGAGAACATGAATCAACGCGGAGTCATATGCATTTTCAGGGAACAGGAATTCGTTTTTAACGAAAACCAGAGACGGCTCCTTGAGATATTTGGAAACCATATTGCTTCAGCGGTACACAGTTTCGATAACGAGGAAGCGCTAAAAGCGGTTCAGAAAAAGGAGATAAAACGTATTCTGGAAGGTGCTGGAAGGGTCTCCAATATGGTTAGACATGATCTTAGAAGCCCATTACAGACCATACGAAACGCCGCTTTCATCCTCCACAAGGATCCTACAAACGAGAAAATGATACGTATCATCAATGAGAGCATTGAGTATATGGTCAAGTTAATCGAGGATCTTGTGTATACTGAGAATCTTAGCAATGTTGATCTCCGTTTCTTGAACCTGAATACCCTGATTCAGCAGTCACTTAACCAGATGCTTAAACCAAAAAACATCAGAGTCGAAAAGAACTTGTGCCCAGAGCCTCTTGAGTGGCATTTTGATAAGATCAAAATACAGCGTATGTTAAACAATCTCTTCAAAAACGCTTTTGAGGCGATGCCCAACGGTGGAACTCTAACAATAGGCACAAGGAGATCTGAAAACGAGATTATCGTAACTATTCGGGATACTGGTTCAGGGATCGAGAATACAGGTAAACTGTTTACTCCCTTCCACACCACTAAACTGAATGGCATGGGACTTGGATTGATCTCGGTGAAACAGACAATTGAAGCTCATCATGGATCAATAGACGTGGATTCCGAGGTGGATGAGGGTACTTGTTTCACACTGCATTTCCCTATTGATGAGTCCTATGCTGGAAATAATACAACCATTGTGAACGCCATTACCAATACATAGACCAGTAACCCGATTTTTCGCGACGTACTTAACGGGGATAGGTCATCCAGTGGCTCAATTGACTCCAACCCGGGACGCATCATGAAAAAGGCTACAACTACACCCATTACTACGTAACCTGAGATTAATAGAAGAAATACGCCTGCTATTGATACTATTTTATGGGTTTCTCGCCCCCCTAGGCTTCTGATTATGTGTCCTCCGTCAAGTTGCCAGCTTGGTATCAGGTTGATGAATGTGACGATGCAGCCTACCCAAGTAGCGAAGGCCACAGGGTGCATGATTAGCACCTCGTCTACCGTAGTTGGTTTAATGATGTTTGCAATCATTTCCAGAAGTAACGGCATAGGCATTATCTGAAACCTTATTGCAGGATACTCAAACATCCAAGAGTTCACCACAGATGTTGGAACAACGAAGCTCATGCTTATTCCAACTAATGCGATGATAGCTGTGGCAATGAAGCCCGCAATGGGTCCACTCAGGCCAAGGTCGAATAAAGCGTCTCGGTTTACAGGTGGTTCTCTTTGACTGATTACGGCTCCAAGGGTTCCCCCCATGCCGGGTGGTGCTGGTATGAAGTATGGCTGTGAGGCATCTATGCCTCGTTTGATTGCGATATATCTGTGTCCGTACTCGTGCACTGCGAATATAATTAGAATGGCGAATGTGAATATCAATACGTTTACGATTAAAGGTGTATTTGGCATCAACTCGTAAACAAGAATCGGGTTATTACTCCTCAAATAACCGTCCAACATCACCGTCAACACGGTTAAACCAAATAATATCTTGTTTCTCCGATAGCTTTCCTCGCCTTTCGGCGCTCTTTCCAGTATTGATAGATGATAGTTGTCTACTATCCATCTTATTCTTGGTAGGTAGCCGTGTTCCCTTAATTCATCAGCGAGTGCTTTGAATGCAGGCTTCATCAGTGTCTGTCTGAATCCCTCACCTCTCGTCTTTACAATGAAAGTCGGGGTGGTTCGCTCCCAGTAGGGTTTTACTACCTCAAAGTGTCTCTCTACTGCCTCAACATAGACTGGGTCCATCATTGGTTTGATGGGAGGAGCGGTTTCATCCATTACAATATCCAAGTCTTGGATGCCTTTAAACCCCGCTAAACCCGTTTATGCGATTTCTTTAAATTTGGTGGGATTCACCTTGAAGGGACAAAACTTGAGCTCCCAGGGTTTCAATGTCCGGGTATTCACTATAAGTGACCTTGAACGAGTAATGCACATCAACGCCAAGTGTCTACCGGAAAACTATAGCAGCTACTTCTACAGAGACCTCTACACAAAGTATCCAGATACCTTCTTGGTGGCGGAAGCAGACGGTGAGATCCAAGGCTATATCATGTGCAGGATAGAGCGTGGATGGTCTAAAAGGGGTAAACTGAGCGCAGCAAGACTTGCACACGTGGTATCAATCGCGGTTATGGAGAAATACCGGCGCAGAGGCATTGGGAAAGAATTAATCGCTCAGTCTATGGCACGTGCACGCAGAATCTATGACTGTGATGAGGGGTACCTTGAGGTCCGTGTAAGCAATGAACCCGCGGTTGGACTATACACGAAGCTTGGATATAGTAAGGTGAAGCGGAACTATGGCTATTACTTGGATGGCGAGGATGCCTGGGTTATGGCAGTGAATCTTGACGAGTTTTAGCAAACAATTATTACCCGCCTCCCTGATGAATAGGTGATAGTCAAATGGATATGGTTGACGTCCTCAGCGTTGTTATTATCGTGTTTAGTCTTGGTGTTTTCTACTGGTTCGGTAGATTTACTCAAAAGCTCATCAAGCAGCATTATGATATCTATGGGCTCCTCTATGATGTCGAAGAGATGGAGAAGGAGAAGAAGCGCTGACCCTTTTTTTTGCGTTACATACATAAGTCTCGGCGGGTTTAGGCTGTAGAACCATGAAGAATAGTGCACTGATACCTTGGACTGAAGTCTCTAGTTGGAGTTGCCGAGCATGTGGCAACTGTTGTATAGGGTATCGTGTGCCATTGAAGATGGAGGAAATGGTCAGTATCTCTGCTCGTTATGGCTCCCGGGTTATGGAGTATGGTTTGAGTAAGGCGTATCTCAGGAATAGACCTGATGGGCGCTGTGTATTCCAGAGACCTTTGAACGGTAGATGGATATGTACACTACAGGGTACGAAGCCAACAGCGTGCAGACTTTTCCCGTTCAGGATGCATAACAAGCCTCTCTATAAGTATGGGGATAATGCCAAGGTCCAGATTGGTGACAAGACTTACTACTTGTATATGGACCCAGATTGTCAGGGAATTGTACTTGGGCAGCCTACTGACCGGTTCAAGAATGAGATCGTTCCCGAGATTGTCAGGATAGGCATGGGTTTACCTGTTAAGCAGAAGTATACTACAAGTAAGAGTATCCACTGGCGCCCCATTTAGCGTGATTACTGTTTTAGTCTAGTATTTTTCCCATTATATAGGCATCACGATATCGTCCTAATACCGGGTTATAATGCTCCATTTTGATCAAACCCTCTATCTCGTACCCCATTTTCTTGTAAATGTGTATTGCACGTTCATTGTGGGCTACGACGCTTAGTTCAACCTTCTTGACGCCTTGTTCAGCGGCAATATCCAGCATATACTGAGTCAGTAACTTACCCAAGCCTTTTCCCTGATAATCATCGTGTACTGTGATTCCAAATGAGGCTCTGTGCTTATAGATCTCTGTCCCTCTACTCTTTCACGTGAAAATCCTTCCGGCAGAAACTCAAGAGTATTATCGGATATGCTACTGAACATCTCCCAAGCGTACTCAAGATCCCCATCAGTCTCTGGGCGTAATGTGACCTCTGTGCCATCACGTAGCACTACTTTTTTTTGGGTCATCCAGAATGGTTCAGTCATAGATAAAGAAGAGATGTAAAGGGTATTTATTTGAGGCGTTTTTCCTCAAACTCAGCCTTGATCTCAGCCAATAGA